>CALIIG010000196.1 GCA_938018155.1 uncultured Prevotella sp. | reverse complement strand
CGTATGCCGTTTGGTGGATCAGGCAGAGCATTCTGCAGGCCATCGCCGAGCAAAGCCGTATTGTTCGTCTGCCGTTAAACCAGGTAGGCGCGCTGTCTAAAATCAATTCTGAAATATCTAAATTTGAGCAAGAAAATCAAAGACGCCCGTCGGTACAGGAGCTTAGCAGCCTTACCAACATTGATGAAACCAAGATTGACCAGACGATTAAAGCTGACAACCATCACATGAGCATCGATGCCCCTTTTCAGGAAGACGATGATAACAGCATGGCTGACGTGTTGGCGTCGGGCGAAGACAGCAGAGCCGACAAGCAAGTTGACTATGAAAGTATGGCCAAAGAGCTCGACACCGTGCTCCGCAATGTATTGAAAGACCGCGAAATTACGATTGTAAGAGAGTGCTTCGGCATTGGTTGCCATGAGAAAGGACTGGAAGAAATAGGCGACCAATTGGGGCTGACGAGGGAGCGTGTACGCCAGATTCGTGAAAAGAGCATTGTCAAATTGCGTGAAAGCGGCTATGCCAAACTCCTCATTAAATATCTGGGATAACTTCAAAGTACATTCAAATTTATTTGCTTGCTCATAAGGAACGGTTAAAATAAAAGACCTTGTCTCATGCTGTGGAGGCAAGGTCTTATTTTGTTTTATACCGGAAAGGCACTACCGTTATTTTATATTTGAACTGCGCAAAGGTGCTGAAAGCGTAACTTTCCATGCCTCACCGTTGAAGGATAGCGGAATAACGAACTCGCCTCGTGAACAGATACGCGGAGGGCGGCCGATGCTGTCCATCAACAAAAAGTTGCTGACGGTTACCTTTACACGGGCCGAAGAACCGTCGCCGCCATAGTAGATGTCACCCATTTTAAACGTGGCTCCCCCTTTCATAGCCCGCAAACTGTCAACGTCGGTCTGGTTAACCTGTGATGAAACATACGATAACCACCTGTAAGAACTTGGTGTAACATACTTTGAGGCCTCGAAAAACCGCCAGTTAAAGTATGCCGAGGAGAAGCCGTTCACCGCCTCTTTCATTTGCTTTTCGCTGCCTTCATGACACGATGTTACAGTAAGGACAAGCATTATAGGCAAAAAAGCAATACGGAGAAACGGGTTAACACGCGGAAACATCATCATATTTTATTCCTCTTTCCTGCAAAGTTAAACATTTTTGCACTTATAGCGGGTTCTAATATAAATTGTTTTGTCTAACTTTGTAGAAAAGAAAACAAGTATGCTTCATTTCGTTTCATTTGGAAGTGGCAGCAGCGGCAACTGTAGTCTGCTCTTTACAGAGACTGAAAATATTCTTATCGACTCAGGAGTTGGTGTTCGTGTGCTTAAACGACATTTTAAGAATTATGGCATGAATCTGCAGGATGTGCAGAATATTTTAATCACACACGACCATGCAGACCATGTAAGATCGGTAGGGAATCTGAGCAAAGACTACGATATTCCTGTTTATATGACAAAGAAAGTACAATCAGGAATCGGACAGAACTGGAGCGTACGGACGAAAATTCCCGTTGAAAACATACGAATAATAGACAAGGGTGCACCTTTTTATATTGGCTCGTTTAAGATTACTCCTTTCAGTGTTCCACACGACAGCAGCGATAATGTGGGATACTGCATTGAGCATGATGATATTACTTTCGTCCTGATGACCGATATCGGACACCTTACAGACGAGATGAAAGAGTACATAGGCCTGGCCAATTACCTTGTTATCGAAGCCGATTACGAGCGTGAAATGCTTGATAATGGACCATATCCCCAACATCTCAAAAACAGAATCTTAAGCCCGTTAGGGCATCAAAGCAATGCCGAATGCGGAGAAGCCATTGCCCAATACGCCACTCCGCGGCTGAAACATGCCTGGTTATGTCACTTGAGTGACGAGAATAACCACCCCGATTTGGCCGAAATGACGGTAAAACAAATACTGCAAAGGCATGGAATTGTTGTGGGAAACGACAGCAAAGCCAACTTTAAGCTGGATGTTTTAAAGCGTAAAACCCCTTCTGAAATATTTGATTTAGTGCTTTAAAACGGCATTCCCACTGCAAAATGGAAGGCAAAATCGCGTGAAAGATTGGGGTGGATAATGGGGAAATGCCTTCTGTTGTCGTCATAAGCAGGGTTTATTGCCTTCATGCCCATGTCGAATCGGAGAATAAAATAGCCAAAATTCAATCGGAATCCCAGACCATAGGCAACAGCAATCTGCTTATAAAACTCGCTGAATTTAAACTGACCCCCGGGCTGATTTGTGTATTCACGAAGCGTCCAGATGTTGCCGGCGTCTATAAATGCTGCTGCATTCAGCTTCCAAAACAAGAATGTTCTATACTCGGCATTGAAGTCGAGCTTCATGTCTCCCGTCTGGTTGATGAAGTCGATACGTCCGTCAGTGCCCCTGAATTTGCCCGGACCGAGCCGTCTTACGCCCCATCCCCTTACACTATTGGCCCCTCCTGAGAAGTACCTTTTTTCGAAAGGCAGTACCTTACTGTTCCCATAGGGCCAGGCAATGCCCAGGTCTCCATGGAGCACAAGTGTGTTATGGCGGTCGAATTGAAATATATGGGTGTAGTCAAAATCGAATTTTGCATACTGTGCATAGGCTATATTAAATAAGGTATATTGCCCGTTACGGTCCTTTTTAAAGTGCGTTGCCGATGCAATTCCGTTCAAAAGATTACCTGCCGTTTCAATATTCGCCCTGAAAGCATCTGCTGCATCGTTATATGTTACGCCAAATCCCAACTTAATAATAAACAAATCCTCGTAATTGTAACGAAGAATTGCATTACGGTTGCTGGCATTATCCAAGTAGTCATGTTTAAAAGTCGCACTTATCCAGGGCATATAAACATAATTCAAATCGAGCAAATCCAACCGGTAACTCATGTGATGTTTCGGCTCTGCCCATCGATAACGCCATGCCGTTGAGAAAACACGACGGTGAAATTCCGGCCTGTTTTGTAAATCCCATGACAGGGAAAGCTCTGACGAGGCATTGCTTTTCCGCCGGAATGATTCCGATAAGAACGGTGCAATAAATCGTGGAAACTGTAACTTGCTTTCCACACTATACTCCTCAAAGTCTTTATCTTTATAGCCTTCCAAGCCTGTAATGGCTTCGAATGCACCCCTAAGTTCAACACTAAACAGCTCCGACCCATGAAAAAGATTTCTGTTTTCATAGGTCAAAGAGGCGGCAGCTCCCAGGTCGCCTGCCGTATTTGTACCTTCAGGCTGGAATGAAATGGTAGAGGGTTTGTTGGTACTTAGCTGGATATCACAGTCTAAGAGCGTTGTATCAGGGGCTTCACGAAAGCTGATATTGGTATACTTCACAGCTTGCATTTTCGCAAAGTTGTTGTAAGTACGTTGTAATTGGGACGAGTTAAAATAGCTTCCGCTTTGTATTGCCGTACTTTTCTCCAACACACTACGCCGCAGTTTAAACCGCCCGTCGCTATCGGCATCGCCCGAATAGCTAATGCTCCGAACCGTATATCGGGGATGAAGTGTAACGGGTGCATTGTCGTTTGCCCTGTATTTCAACAGGTGCATGACCAGATTAACTCCTTTATCGTTATAGGATGAATCGGCAGAGTATTGGATAAAGTCTTTATGGAAACGATAATAACCCGAATCTAACAACACGTCGGTAATGCGCTTGCGTTGCTCATCAAGCAGGGAGACCGTCATTTTATCTCCAGCTTTCAACCCTTCAATGGCCTTGTCTTTCGGTTTTGTAACTGTTTTGGAGTAGTTGTACAATACATTTCGTATCACCGAATCCTGAATATCATACTTAATGCTTTTAATAAAATAAGCATCTCCGGGGTATAATGTATAAACTACTGCTATTTTTTTTCTCTCCCTTTTTGTATTTAACTTAACGTCAGCATGCAAATATCCCTGATTCTGCAATGCCTGACGCAGGCTGATTATCGACAGTTGGGCCTGCACACTATCAAATATAACAGGCTTCTCTCCTATTCTGCGTAAGGTTCTGTTTATCCATTTCGTACTGTCTGAACCCGACAAAGCATAGGTTTTCATAGGTATTTTGAACAACGAAAACCATTTGGAGTTTGCTTTCTGACGGATATAAGGCTCCAGTGTTGATACATCAATTGCCTTATCTTCCGATTTTATTTTTACGCTTTCCAAGAGATAATGCGAATCGGGTACGAACTTAGTGCTGTTACAACCAAACAGGAAACAAACAAAAGATGTAAGAAAAAGAATATATTTAATTTTCAAATTACCTAACCTTTTTGGCGGGCAAAGATAATGGTTTTTGGCCACAGATTGAACAGATTAACGCAGAATTTTCGTGTTTATCGGAGTTTAATATATATCTTTGCAATATGATTAGTAAGGCAAAACTAAAATATGTTCATTCGCTTACACAAAAGAAGCACCGCCTTCAGGAGCATGTTTTTGTTGCTGAAGGGCCTAAAACCGTGAACGATATTATGGAAGGCGTCCGGCCTCGCATAATTATTGCCACGTCCGAATGGCTTAAAGCCAATCACGAAAAACTTAATTCAGACACAGAAATTGTCGAAGTGACCGACGAAGAACTTACAAAAGCCTCGTTCGTTCAGCACCCACAGATGGTACTTGCCGTATTTCCTCTGCCTGAAAAAGAAGAAGAAACTCTCCTGTATAACGATGTTGCCAATATCATAAAACATCAGCTTTGTATTGCTCTTGACGGCATACAGGACCCCGGTAACTTAGGAACCATCATCCGAATAGCCGATTGGTTCGGTATAAAACACCTGTTTTGTTCGCACGAAACTACCGATGCCTACAGCCCAAAAGCCATACAAGCTACCATGGGAAGCATCAATCGGGTAAAAATTCATTATGTAAACCTGGCTGCTCTCCTGAATCATCTGCCCGAAAATTACCCCGTTTACGGTACATTGCTCGATGGAATGGATATTTATCAACAGTCGTTAACCGAGAACGGACTAATTATAATGGGCAACGAGGGGAACGGTATTTCACAGGAAATACGACCAAAAGTAAACCACAAACTGTTGATACCCAACTTTCCGCAAGGCCGAAAGACGGCCGAAAGCCTCAATGTTGCCATCGCAACTGCGGTTACCTGTGCCGAGTTTCGTCGCCAGTTGTCAAATCCTAACCAACAGGGTTAAGTTATAAATTAATCGAATCAATACATTGTTTGTTGAAAATATGGAATCAGATCTTTATCAAATCAGAGGGTTGGCAAGCTGTATAAAGGCCGGCTTTGAGCTTTTCTCCTCAAACATTGCAACCCTTTTAAAACGAACATGGCTGCCTGCACTGCTTTTCAGTATTGTTACTTCCGTTCTCTGCTACGTTATGTTTTCTTCAGGAACAGACCTGCTTCTCTCTCCCGTTCCATCCTTTTCTGTTACGAAAGCAATAGTTATCATCCTGGCTTTTCTATGTTCTTTAGCCGCTTTGATATGGCATTTCGGCACCGTTTTATCACTAATTACAGCACAAAGCATAAAATATAGCATTTTGCGCGAAGCCAAAATCAAGTCTGTATTATTTGTGATTGGCTTCCTGCTCACCCTTATTCCCGGTGCTGTTTTCATTGCGTTACAACTCCCGTCACCTGCTTCTCACGGTGTAATTCCTGCCGGACAAGATGCAGTAGCAAGCCCGTTCAATACAGCTTTATTATCTACTTCAGCATGCTTCATACTGTTTGTTGTTATTCTAATACCCCTGCTCTACTCTACATTTAAATACCTTATAGATGACAAACAAACATTATCGAAAACATTTACGCGCCAATATATTGTAGGCTGGAAACACTGGAACCGCCTGTTTATGCTTGCATTACTAACAGGCATGATCGAAATGATCATCATGACAGTATGTTATCTGCCTGTCATCATACTGATCATATCATTGTTTTTAAATAAAACGGGCATGTTTATAGGCGATGCTGACACGTTGCCTGCACTTTTCCCGGCCATATTTATCGGTACACACATCATGGTTCAGTTCATCATTGTTTATGCAATTACATGGGCTGGTTTCGTATTTTATTATGCCTTCGGCAGTATAGAAGCCCGTATAAGGCAGAAGGAAACCTCTGCAACATACGACAAACCCATTGCATAATATAAAGCATAACCGAACAGTTAAGCAGAGAGAGAATCACAAAGCCTCTTCCTTACGTAGTTAAAGAGTTTCCAAAACATGATATTTTACTTCTCGGGTACGGGCAATACGGCATGGGCAGCCGAAACAATTGCACAGACGCTCAACGATAGTCTTGTCTTCATTCCCGACTATATCAACGATAATTTCATGATTAAGTCAGCCCCTCATGAGGCTGTCGGCTTCTGCTTTCCTGTGCACGGATGGCGTCCGCCTGTCATTGTCCGGCAGTTTATACAGCATCTTGTGGTTGAAACCGCGCCCGAATATGTGTATGCCGTTTGCACAGCCGGCGATACAATTGGTGAAACTGTCGACTATTTAAAACAAGATTTACATCACGTTGGTTTGCATTTGAATGCGGCTTTCTCGCTGATTATGCCCGAGTCGTATGTAGGATTGCCCTTCATGGACGTTGATAAAAAGGAGAATGAACGGGCCAAAAAGCAGCAGGCCGCGCAAGACTTACAAAGATATATTGGTGCGATAGAGAAGCGGCAGAACAGTACTTCCTGTCTCCATAAAGGACGATGGCCCCGGATAAATTCAAGAATTATAGGTCGTTTCTTTTCAAATTATCTTATTACAGACAAGCCATTTCATGTTAATCGCGCCCGTTGTGTAAAATGTGGCATATGTGCAGACGTATGCCCAACGCACGATATTAATGGCGGATTAGGTTATGAGCCGGTATGGAAACATAACAACAGCTGCATAACATGCTTCAGCTGTTACCACCATTGCCCGCATCACGCCATAGAATATGGGCGTCAGACACAGAAGAAAGGACAATATTTCTATAAAAAGAACAAGTTATAAATCAATATTTTACGATATGAAACGACAATTTTTCATGTTTCTTTTACTAAGCCTCACACTATCGTCGTGGGGACAAAACAAGGTTATAAACGTATTTGGACAGGAAGTTGACCCGCCCGTATGGGGCACACCCGAGGCCGACGACATCGTGCCGCGCCGGCATGTTCACAACGAACAGTCTGCCCACATGAGAGCAAGGGGCATCGGAACGCGCACACCCGCTTATCTTACGCACAACGGTGCTCCCCACATCCTTACCATTCTGGTTAACTTCAACGATTCGGCCATAACCGTAAACAGGCCAAAAGAGGCATTCAATCAGTTTTTTAACAGCACTGGTGCGCAGCAAGACCTCGGCAATGGCAACTATAGAAACCACGGAAGCGTGGGCAAATATTTCAACGATATAAGCAACGGCAAGTTCAAACCCGTATTTGATGTATTCGGTCCTGTTACGCTACCGCAGAACATGACCTATTACGGGGGCTCGGACGAAGACAATGGATACGATGAGAATCCGTCACAACTGGTGCGCGATGCCATGGCACTCGTAACAGACAGTGTAAACGATGTCAGCGTCTTCGACTCGAATCACGACGGCTATATCGACTGTATCTACATTATTTATGCAGGCCCGGGGCAGAATTTTGGCGGCAAGGGAACCTCCGTCTGGGCCAAAACCTACCACACATCAGGCACTTTCAAGGGCCTGAATATAGGCTGGTACAGTATGGCCGGGGAGCTTACCCCGCTGCGTGTCAGCAAAACAAACAAAAACTGGATGATTGCAGGCGTAGGCGTAACCTGCCACGAGCTGTCCCATTCCATGGGTTTCCCCGACAACTATCCCACGGCATCGTCGGCCTATGTCGACAATCAGGAAATGGAATCCTGGGATTTAATGGATGGCGGCGAGTATATTTTCAACGGCTATTGCCCCGCACCCTACACGGCATGGGAGAAGAATCTATTTGGCTGGGACATGAATATTCAGGAGCTTACTTCCGATAACACCTACAGTTTAAGTCGTACGGCAGGCGAGTCGCGCTCGGCATTCAAGATTTCGAACCCCGAAGAAGAGAACGAATACTTCCTGTTAGAGAATATCCAGCACACGGGATGGGGAGAGAAAATGCCCGCTACCGGCCTGCTGGTATATCACGTAAACGAGAAGAATGTGAGCTCAATCCACATCGATACCCACCTGAACAACGTAGCCGGACAGCCCGGAATGGCAGTGGTTCCGGCCGACGGAGCCCTTCTTTCATCCTATATTTCTGCCAATCGAAGCAGCTATAGGGCCAGCTTAAAAGGCGATTTGTTTGCCGGACCAAACAATATTACTGCACTTAATGACGCACAGGGGCTGCCGAACTTTTTCTGGTATAACAGCACCAACCCCGTAATTGCAGCAGGTTCACCGTTTCATAAGGTGAACAAGGCACTGAAAAACATTGCCGAAAACAGCGGAACCATATCGTTTGAATTCATAAA
>CALIIG010000195.1 GCA_938018155.1 uncultured Prevotella sp. | reverse complement strand
CCTTACAAATGTAATACAAACAGGCGAAATTCTTACAGAAGTATTGAAGGATGTGTTTACCGACGTTGACATTTACGACAACTATATTCGCCTTCTTCAATACCCTTTTCCCTCTCCAATAGGCGAAACGGCAATATCTTTTTATCGCTATTACATTGTTGACACGGTGTATGTAGACCGTGATTTGTGCTACCATCTGCAGTTTTTACCGAACAATCAGCAAGATTTCGGTTTCCGTGGTGACTTGTATGTGCTTTCCGATTCAACGTTACATGTAAAACGTTGCGACCTGACAATACCGAAAAAAAGCGATGTAAACTTCGTCGAAAACATGAAAGTGGAACAGGTTTACAGCAAGCTCCCGAATGGAGAATGGGCATTGACTACCGATAATATGATAGCCGAGCTGAAGCTGAACAAGCTTTTTTCGAAGGCCATTTGCGTGCGGACAACCCGGCTTAGCGATTATTCGTTCGACGATTTGCCCCGTAAACTATTCAGCGGCAGGGCGAAAGTGAAGCGCGAAATTGATGTAATGAATCGCGACAAAGCCTTTTGGAGCAAATACCGTACGGTGGAATTGACGAAAGCCGAGTCAACAATGGACAACTTTATGCACCGTATGGAGCAGTCGAAAAACTACAAATGGATTATCGCCGGCATCAAAGCCTTGCTGGAAAACTATGTAGAAACGTCGGCCGATAAGGACAAAAACAAGTTTGATATTGGGCCTGTAAATACGCTGATTTCGTCGAATTTTGCCGACGGTATTCGCCTAAGGGCAAGCGGACGCACCACTGCACATCTTAACCCTCACCTGTTTTGGACGGGCTTTTATGCTTATGGGACGCGCAGTCATAAGAGTTATTACAGTTCAGAACTTACGTATAGTTTTAACAGGAAGCAGCTTGCGCCCTTCGAATTTCCACAGAATAGCATTTCGTTTGAAACCACTTACGATGTCATGTCGCCTACTGATAAGTTCTTGTTACACAATAAGGACAATATCTTTATGTCGATTCGTGCATTGAAAATAAGGCAACTTTATTTTTATAATCGTCAGCATTTGAAGTTCAATTTTGAATCACCCTGGGGACTTCGCATCGGTGGCGGCATTAAAGCAGAAAGCAATGAACCTACGGGCGACCTTGCTTTCTATGAGCTTGCCACAGGAAACAGGGTTCAAAAGATTCGTACTACCGAACTAAATGTTAGCCTGAAGTATCAGCCTGGCGTTACATACATCAATACAAAACAGAAGCGTGTGCCTATCAATCTGGACGCACCCGAGTTTGGTTTAACCCATACCATGGGCCTTAAAGGCTTTCTTGGCGGACAATATAAGTATAATTTAACGCAGCTTTCGGTTTACAAGCGTCAGTGGTTAGGTAGTTGGGGAAGCATCGATACGCACATAAAGGCTGGTGCTCAGTGGAACAGGGTGCCGTTTCCGTTGCTGATTATGCCACCCGTTAACCCGACATACATTGAGAATGAGGAAACATTCTCGCTGATGAATAACATGGAATTCCTCACCGACAGGTTTGCATACTGGTCGGTTACCTGGGATATGAACGGTAAATTGCTTAACCGTGTGCCGCTCATTAAACACTTAAAGTGGCGCGAATATTTCGCTTTTAAAGGTATGTTTGGTAGTTTAACCGACAAGAATAACCCGTTCCTGCCACAGAATGCAGCCAATACGACGATGTTCCAATTTCCTTCAGGCAGTTATGTTATGAACTCACGAACCCCTTATATGGAGCTTATTGTGGGCGTTCATAATATATTTAAGTTCTTTGGTGTGATGTATGTCCATCGTTTTAACTATGCCGACCATGCCAAAATTAACAAGAACGGTGTAAGGTTCAACTTTATGTTTACCTTCTAAAATAGTGCCTTGAAAATGCAAATACTCTTGGCAGACAAGCAGGATATTACACGGGCAGGACTTCGATACGTGCTGCATCAGACAGGAGAAGACCGTTGTAAGGAGGTGTTTGACAAGGCAGGGCTTGTACAGGAGCTTGAAAAGGCACCCGATTCGTTGGTTATTCTCGACTATAATTTGTTTGATTTTGGCGACAGCAACGAGCTTTTTATCCTTGGCACACGGTTCAGACAAATGTTCTGGGTGCTGTTCAGCGAAGATTTGAGTGGTGATTTCCTGCGCAGAGTATTGATGCAAAGTAACCGCTTTAGCGTGATTATGAAAGACTCGCCCATGACTGAGATTCGCGAAGGATTACAGTTTGCCCTTGCCCGTCAACGCTTTGTTTGCCAGCATGCCACCCAAATTGTATTCTCTTCGGCCTCACAAACTGAAGAACATATTAAACTAACGAAAACCGAAACCGAAATATTGATTGCCATTGCACAGGGTATGACGAGCCGCGAAATAGCCGAAAAACGTTTCCTGAGCTTTCATACTGTCAATACGCACAGGAAAAACATATTCCGCAAATTAGGCGTCAACAATATACACGAAGCCACTAAATATGCGCTCCGTGCAGGCTTAATTGATGCTGCCGAATATTATATTTAAGTGTTACGGGGCTTATGAAAGCCTACTTTTACGTATTCAAAGCCCATTGAATGCAACAGATTGGCGAATTGAACTGTTGCATTTTGTTCAGCACTCCCGATGTTTTGCTCAGTAACACATTGCGTTTTCATAGCCTCCGAAGCCCTTATCGTAAGCATGGCTTTGTCGTCCTCGGTCCATTTCCCGCTCTCATAGACAGCGCGTGTACGGGCTTCGTCAATAAAATTATTGTCCAAAAGTTGTATCGGTGGCAGCGTAACCTTTACGGTATCGTGGTCGGTTGTAATCCAGTTTTTGCCCGTTTTGTTCATGTCAATGCCCAGTCTTAAGGTACCGTAATACAGCCTTGTAAGATGGTCGTCGCCGAAGAAACCATGCCTGACGGTATCAATCATCTCCTCGTCAGATATGGAAAGAAACTCCCATTGGCCAATATCCTTCAGCTTTTGCACTTGTGCGGCAGTTACTTCAAAGCGTGCGTTAAGGGCGTTATCGCTTGCAGCACTGTGCAGCCACAGGCTAATGGCCAGTATAAACAGGCCTGTTGCTATCGCAACGCCTGTCACCTTCATCATGGCCATGCGGAGGAATGGTAAAAGCATGCTGATTATCTTTGTCTTGCGTTTTTCCATGATGACCGGGGGTTAATCAATTTGTTTAATCAGTTTCGACAGGTCTTTCATCGTTAATCCTTTGCGGAATGTTATGGTAACATTGTGCTCATCGAAGCCCATTGCCGTTGCTATCGGTACAAGCTGGCGTGCTGCACTGGTGCGGGCATCTTCCAAAATGTTGAGCCTGCCCATGCTGTTGATGATGTCCTTACGTCCCTGTTGCTCAATGAGCATAAGTTCTTCGTCGTTGAAATGGCTTCGCAGGAACGAAACATTTTGTACAATATGCGTATGGTCAATGTTGGTAGCGGTGAGCATTACCTGCGGATCGGGAAGGACAATCTCTACTTTTTCTCCATTACGGACGATGTCGTCCTTCGTAATTTTGCTCAAATCGACATAGGTTTTTGCCGTTGCCGTAACCGGAATGGCTACGCGACGCTGCCCTAACGGCAGGCCTATTTTATAAACCTTATTCAGAAAATTGAAGCTGATGGCAGCAGGGTCGTCAAAAATTATGATCTTTCTTATTTTATATTCAGAGGTGTAAAGCCGCGAACACAGGTTTATCTGGTTCACCATTTGTGCCGTGGTATCACGGGGGCCTGCATGTCCGGCTTCAGTGGCTTTGCCGTTTTTTCCACATGCTGACAGCAGAATGGAAAGCACAATAAAATAAAAAAGTTTACGCATCTTTATTTTTTGTCAATGTAATGGCAAAGATAAGAAAAAATCAGTAGTTTTTATTATCTTTGCACATATTAACCAAAGAATGCGCCTTACCGGCATCGTCGAAAACCGATTATGAAGAATTTACATCATATTTTAAGTTACATGGCAGTTATTGCTATGGCTTTTCTTTGTACAATGGCCCTGTGGTCGTGTAAGAAAAAAACAAGCAGCAATGTTATTATAGTTAAGAAACCTGTTGTGGTGAAGGCACGCAAGCCTCAGAAAACGGGCGATGCAACATCGGTAAATCAGGTAAAATGGATGGGCGGCAGCTATAAAATAGAAATTAATTTAAAGGCCGACACGTCGCTTCCACTGGCTTCTGACGGTGTTGACAGGTTCTATGACAACCGTGTTAACATCCGTATTCTGCGTAGTGATGGCTCTGAATTTTTTGCGGGTACGTTTACCAGGGAGAACTTTAAGCCTTATGTTGACAATGCCTATTATAAGGACGGGGCACTGCTGGGTATTGTCTTTGATAAAGTTGACGGCAATTTGCTGCGTTTTGCTGCCAGCGTGGGCAGTCCCGACAGGTCGGGCGACGAGTACGTTCCGCTTGTGCTTACGGTGAATAAGCTGGGTACTGTGTCGATATCAAAGGACCAGGAGCTTGATACCGATAATGTAGAAAATTAATTTTTCCTTTTTTATTGAAAGAGCCTGGCGGCCATTTCTCTTGTTGTTGATGCCTGA
>CALIIG010000194.1 GCA_938018155.1 uncultured Prevotella sp. | reverse complement strand
CTTCATCTCCAGTTTGTTATCCCATTTTACCTTTTGTTTGTTGTTGTAATTGGCAACAAGCGTCACCGCCCCCACCATAGAATAATTGCTTTCGCCACCTTGATACCAGTTATTAGTGAGGTAATTCTGCAGGAATTGTAAATAATAGTCGCCACCAAACTTCCAGAAATTAGGCTTTAAGACAACAACATCAACGGGCAATGCGTCCGGTTCCTGAGGGACAGTCTTCTCTATTGCCGTCTCGGGCACCTCAGTAACGGTATGTGGCGCAATAACAGGTCCTTGAGCTTTTAACCGGCTTTGCGTATTTATTACAAGTTCAGGATGATTAAGATATATCTTAAGGAGCTGATAATCGATGGGTGAAAGCTGTTCATGAATGCCGAAGGCACGTTGTGTTACCGTGCTATAAAACGTAAGAGGAAGGAAGAATGGAGCAATGTCAATTGGTTTAAGTTCCTGCTGGACGGCCATTTTGTCATTGTAAACAGAATCTCCGAAACGATTAAGAGAATCGGTGTAATTCTTTAATATTGTGCTTTCGGTAGCAGGATGAGGTTTGTATGATGTCTTCCCTACCCTCTGAGCCATCAACTGCAAAGGCAATATGATCAATACAACAAGACAATTGTATTTCAGTTTAAGCATAATAAATATTTTTCTTTATTGAATAAGCGTTGCAAAGGTAGCAAATATACCATAAAATACCAAAATGAAATGTTGGGCCTTTCATTAAAAAGCCGTATCTTTGCAACAAAATATTTTTTGAACACTTTTAACTCTAAGGTTGTGGCAGAAACAAAGTATATTTTCGTCACGGGCGGTGTAGTATCTTCCCTTGGTAAAGGCATTATCTCATCATCAATAGGTAAACTTCTGCAGGCAAGGGGCTACAACGTGACCATTCAGAAGTTTGACCCGTACATAAACATTGACCCGGGCACGCTCAATCCGTATGAACATGGAGAGTGTTACGTCACGGTTGATGGAATGGAAACGGATTTAGACCTCGGGCATTACGAACGGTTTACTGACATTAAAACTACAAAGGCCAACTCAATGACTACCGGACGTATCTACAAATCGGTCATCGATAAGGAGCGTCGTGGTGATTATCTGGGGAAAACCATACAGGTTGTGCCCCATATCACAGATGAAATTAAACGCAATATTCGCCTTCTGGGAAAGAAATACCATTATGATTTTGTAATTACTGAGATTGGAGGTACCATTGGTGACATCGAAAGTGCTCCTTTTCTGGAGGCCATCCGTCAAATGAAATGGGAGTTGGGACGCAATGCCGTAAACATTCACCTTACTTATATACCTTATTTAAAAGCAGCAGGAGAGCTTAAAACCAAGCCTACACAGCACAGTGTCAAGGAGCTTCAAAGTGTGGGAATACAGCCCGACATTCTTGTTTTACGTACAGAAAAGCATTTGGACGATGATGTTCGGCGTAAGGTAGCCGCTTTCTGTAATGTTGATTTAGATTGTGTTGTGCAAAGTGAGGACTTGGCAAGTATCTATGAAGTGCCTGTAAACATGCAAAAACAGGGGCTTGATGCCGCCATTTTAAGAAAAACTGGAGAGCCTGTTGGTCCTACTCCCGAGCTGGGACCGTGGAAGGCTTTCCTCGAAAGACAGAAGAAAGCCACACGCGAAGTGCATATCGGTCTTGTTGGAAAATATGACCTTCAGGACGCCTATAAGAGCATTCGTGAGAGTCTTTCACAAGCAGGTACGTACAACGACTACAAGACTAAGATAACATTTATTAATTCAGAATATATAACAGAGGAGAATGTTGCAGAAAAATTGAAAGGGCAAGATGGTATTGTTATCTGTCCCGGATTTGGGCAACGCGGCATTGAGGGGAAAATAATTACAGCCCATTATACCCGTACGCACAATATTCCTGCCTTTGGTATTTGTCTCGGTATGCAAATGATGGTTATAGAATTTGCAAGGAACGTTCTGGGTTATAAAGACGCAAACAGCAGGGAAATGGATGAAAAGACGAAACATAACGTCATTGACATCATGGAAGAACAAAAAAATATTACTAACATGGGAGGCACGATGCGACTGGGTGCTTACGAATGTGACCTTAAACAAGGCTCTCGTGTGTTAGACATTTATAAAAAAGAGCACATACAAGAGCGTCATCGTCACCGTTATGAATTTAATAATGATTACGAGAAAGAGTTTGAACGCAACGGTATGAAGTGTGTAGGAGTCAACCCTGAAAGCAATTTAGTTGAAATTGTTGAGATACCAAGTCTGAAATGGTACATCGGAACACAATTCCATCCAGAATACCAAAGTACAGTCTTACACCCACATGCGCTTTTCGTTGATTTTGTAAAGACGGCAATTGAAAATCGCAAAGAAACAGAAAAATAGTACATTATTTAATATATGGACAAGAATTCGATTATAGGATTTGTGCTGATTGCATTTATCCTTATAGGATTTAGCTGGTGGTCTCAGCCAAGTGCTGAAGAACAAAGGGTTGCTGCTCAAAAAGACTCAATTGCACAAGTTGAGAGAAAAAAGGAACAAGCGGCGCAACTATCAGCAGCTAAAGCAAAACAAAAAACAGCAAAAGAGGGTGCCAGAACTGATAGCAGTTCCCTGTTTAATGAGGCATTAACTGGTAGACCACAAGACATAACCCTTAAGAATAACAGTCTTGAACTTACCCTGAATACCAAGGGAGCTACCGTAACGAAAGCATATATCCGAAATAAAAAAGGTACAAAGCGTTATATTGGACATGATATTGCAGACAAAACAGGGAAACACGATGATATGAATGGCGTTACACTTTTTAGTGGACGCAATCAGCAATTAAACTATACGCTGGTGGCAAAGGAGAATAATATCAATACACAAGATCTCTATTTCCAACCATCAGCCATTACCGACTCAACTGTAACCTTCACGGCAGATGCCGGAGAGGGGAAGACTTTAACCCTTTCATATCGGCTCGGAAGCGACTATATGCTTCATCTTAGCATAAGAGCCAAAGGCATGTCAGGATTGTTTGATCCGAACAATTCGTACCTAAACGTTAACTGGAACGACAGGATTAAACAGCAAGAACGCGGTTTTAATTTTGAAAACAGATATGCACGTCTTGATTATAAGGACATAGACGGTGACTCTCACTATCTAAGTGAGGCTGGAGAAAAGCAAGTTGATACAGAAGAACCAATAAGCTGGATAGCTTATAAAAACCAATTTTTCTCAGCCGTTATGATTTCACGTGATGGCTTTGACAAAGGTGCGACGCTTAATAGTAAGGCTTATGAGAAGACTTCGCAAGATGGTAAGCCTGTACATTATCTTAAGGATTTGTCAGCTAAACTGAAAACAAAATTCGATCCAACCGGTGTACACACAAGCGATTTTGAATTTTATTATGGACCCAATGACTTTTATATTCTTAAGAAAGTCGAAAAGGAAAGTACCTTTGGGCGTGAGCTTGACATGCAGCGTATTGTGTATTTAGGCTGGCCTCTTTTCCGTTACATCAACCGTTGGTTCACACTTCCCGTATTCACGGTATTGAGTAATAATCTTGGTTTAAGCATGGGGATTGTATTAATTCTTATTACTTTGCTGCTCAAAGCACTTACTTTCCCGATGGTTAAGAAAAGTTACATGAGCTCTGCCAAGATGCGTGTGCTAAAGCCAAAGCTTGATACCGCTACCTCACAGTACAATAAGCCGGAGGATCAAATGCAGAAACAGCAGGCGATGATGGCTGAATATGCCAAATATGGCGTTAGTCCGTTATCAGGATGCCTGCCTATGCTTATGCAGGCACCGATTTGGATTGCCATGTTTAATTTTGTACCAAATGCGATCCAACTTCGTGGAGAGAGCTTCCTATGGATGAAAGATCTGTCAACTTACGACCCTATTTGGGAATGGGGACATAATGTTTGGCTCATCGGTGACCACTTATCGTTGACCTGTATTCTCTTCTGCGGTGCACAATTAATCTATTCCTGGTTTACGATGCAGATGCAAAAGGATCAAATGGTTGGAACATCCGATCAGCAACAACAAATGAAAATGATGCAATGGATGATGATGTTCATGCCCCTTATGTTCTTCTTTATGTTTAATGACTATTCATCAGGACTGAACTTCTATTATTTCGTTTCGTTCATTATGTCGGCTTTTATTATGTGGATGCTTCGCAAAACAACCAACGACGAAAAACTTCTTGCTATACTTGAAGCCCGATACAAGGAAAACAAAGCGAACCCAAAGAAGATGACTGGCCTCGCAGCTCGTATGCAAGCACTACAGCAGATGCAGAGGCAACAGATGGAAGAACAGCACCAGCGCCAACAAAAGAACTGACAAAAATTAGGTGAACATTGTGTATCTGTAACAAAATTAGAGATAATGAATAAAGCTATTGCACTGGCTTTGGGCCTGTTACTTTTAGGAGGTCCAAAGCTTTCAGCACAAACCATGATTCAGAAAAGCAATATTAAACTGTCGTCAGATTTAATGACTCCTGAAGCATTGTGGGCTATGGGACGTATAGGAGGTGCTGTTGTTTCACCTGATAGTAAACAAGTTGTTTACCAAGTGAGTTATTATAGCGTCAGGGAAAACAAGAGCCATACCATGTTATTTGTCCAACCTACACGCAAAGTTAAACCTGTTGCACTGACTACTGATGCTGTGTCAGAAACGGATCCTGCCTGGATTGATGGTGGAAAGAAAATTGCTTTCTTACGTGAAGGACAACTATGGACGATGAATCCCGATGGCTCTAACCGCGTTAAGTTAACAACTTCAAAGGCTGATATTGAAGCGTTTCGCTTTTCACCAGATAACAAACACGTCATTTTAGCTAAGAGTATACCCTACCATGGCACAATAAAAAAGAACCCGGACGATCTGCCTAAGGCCACAGGGTTATTAATAACCGACATGAACTATCGACATTGGGACCATTATGTCGAGAGCATTCTTCACCCATTTGTAGCAAAAGTCAATGGTAATTCTGTTGATGAAGGCCATGATATTATGCAGGATGAGCCTTATGAATGTCCTGTTGCACCCTTTGGTGGTATTGAGCAATTGGCGTGGAGTCCCGATTCAAAAGTCATAGCCTATACGTCACGTAAGTGCGAAGGTGTAGCCTATGCTAACTCAACTGATACAGATATTTATCTTTATGATCTTGCAACAGGCAAAACACGTAATATCTGCAAGCAGTTTACATCGGATGCTCAGCGTCAGGCCTGGGAGAAAGCACTAAAGGATATCGACTTCACCAAGAGCTTACGTCATCAGAAAGTCAATACAGAGGAGTTCAAAAATCTACATCCCGGCTATGACGTTAACCCGCAGTTCTCTCCTGACGGTCATTATATCGCATGGCAAAGCATGGCTCGAGACGGATATGAAAGCGATTTAAACCGTCTTTGTATCATGGATATTGCTACAGGAAAAACATCATTTGTCACCACGCAAAAGAACTTAGATACCAACGTCGACGCCTTTTGCTGGACATCAGATTCGCGTGGTTTCTATCTCACAGCGGTGTGGCATGCTACCGCTCGCATCTACTACGCATCATTAGATGGTAATATTTCACAGGTCACTGACGACAGTTGGAACGACTTTGGTTCTATACAGATGCTTGGAAATAAACAGCTTCTTGCTGCCCGCCACTCGATGCTTCACCCCGATGACCTTTATATCGTTACCCCATCTAAGAAGGAAAGACAGGCAAAGGTTGAAGCAATTACCGATGAAAATGAACATATTTTTACACAGCTTGCACAGCCAAAACTTCAGCAACGTTGGGTAAAAACCACCGATGGCAAGCAGGAATTGGTTTGGATTATTCTGCCATCCCACTTCGATGCTAACAAAAAGTATCCTACCTTATTGTATTGTGAAGGTGGCCCTCAAAGCCCTGTTTCGCAATTTTGGTCCTATCGTTGGAACTTCTCTATTATGGCATCGCACGGCTATGTCATCGTAGCACCGAACCGTCGTGGCTTACCAGGCTTTGGTTCTGCATGGAATGAGGAGATAAGTACTGATTGGACAGGCCAGTGTATGGCCGACTATTTATCGGCAATTGACGATGCCGTTGCCTCCTTACCCTTTGTTGACAAGGAGCGTTTGGGAGCAGTTGGTGCCTCATTTGGTGGTTTTTCGGTTTACTATCTTGCCGGTCATCACGACAAGCGTTTTAAGTGTTTCATTGCTCACGACGGTGCATTCAATCTCGAATCCATGTATACTGATACCGAGGAAGCATGGTTTTCTAACTGGGAGTACGATGATGCTTACTGGAATAAAGACCGCACAGAAGCCGCTTCGAAAACATATAAAAACTCTCCTCACCTCGCCGTTGACAAATGGGATACACCTATTCTTTGTATCCATGGCGAAAAAGACTATCGTATTAACGCCAATCAGGGAATGGGAGCATTCAATGCAGCCCGAATGCGTGGCATACCAGCCGAGCTTCTTATTTTCCCTGATGAAAACCATTGGGTGCTGAAACCACAGAACGGTATTCTATGGCAGCGTACCTTCTTCAACTGGCTTGACCGCTGGTTAAAGAATTAATATCTTTCCAACTCGAAGATGAGTTGGAAAGATACCAACAATAACAGAAAATTGTAAGAGAATAAAAACAACACAAAATCAATGACAGAATCAGTTCAAAAGAAACTAAACGATTCTGCAGCCTTACGTTGGACTGCACTCGTTTTATTGGCAGGAGCGATGTTTTTCGCTTATATCTTCATGGATATACTGTCACCTTTACAGGCTTTATTGCAAACAAGCCGTGCGTGGACGCCTGAAGCATTTGGCCATTATGCCGGTTCAGAAACCTTTTTAAATGTATTTGTATTCTTCCTCATCTTTGCGGGAATCATTCTCGACAAAATGGGCGTTCGCTTTACAGCCATTCTTTCCGGCACCGTTATGCTTATTGGTGGTGCCATTAACTATTATGCCGTATCCGAAGGCTTTATAGGAAGCGCAGCTGAAACGTGGTTTAACAATAACCTTAACTTGCCAGAGACCTGGTGGAACATTACTCCCTGGTTCGCGGGAATGCCGGCGTCAGCCAAGGTTGCTGCCATAGGTTTCATGATTTTTGGCTGTGGTGCTGAGATGGCCGGCATTACGGTGAGTCGCGGTATCGTCAAATGGTTCACGGGACATGAGATGGCTCTCGCCATGGGTGTGGAAATGGCCATTGCCCGTGTAGGTGTTGCCGTTGTGATGTTAGGCTCACCACTGCTTGCAGGAATTAAGCCAATTGACGTAAGTCGCCCTGTTGCCGCAGCACTTTTATTGCTGTGTATAGGCCTGATAAGCTTTATAGCATACGGCTTTATGGACAAGAAACTCGATGCTCAGGGAGCTGTCGAAGAGAAAGATGAGCCGTTTAAGGTTTCTGATATAGGCACTATCCTTTTAAGTAAAATGTTTTGGGTAGTAGCCTTGCTGTGCGTATTGTATTACAGTGCCATCTTCCCCTTCCAGAAATATGCCATTAATATGCTGCAATGTAATCTTGATTTTACAGCAGAACAGGCTGGCTACGTCTTCTTTGTATTTCCTTTGGGGGCTGCGGCTGTTACACCATTCCTCGGCAATTTCTTAGATCGCAGGGGTAAAGGAGCCAGTATGCTCGTTCTCGGAGCGTTGTTAATGATACTCTGTCATCTTGTTTTTGCCTTTATATTACCTGCAACAAAGAGTGTAATTATTGCATATGCAGCCATTATTCTGCTGGGCATTTCGTTCTCGTTAGTGCCTGCAGCACTCTGGCCTTCGGTGCCAAAACTTATTGAACCCAAGCTCCTCGGGTCGGCTTATGCTCTGATATTCTGGATTCAGAACATTGGATTGTATGCTTTCCCCATGATAATCGGAAGCGTTTTGGCAAGTTCTAACCCCGGAGTTACAAATCCATTAGAGTACAACTACACCGTACCGATGTGTGTATTTGCGTCACTTGGTGTTGTAGCTTTGCTGCTTGGTCTTTATCTTAAGGCCATTGACAAGAAGGGTGGATATGGTCTTGAAGAACCCAATATTAAGAAATAACCGGTGGGCCGTGCTCATCATCGTGGCCGTTGTCATGATGATGGGCTACGTTTTCTGGGATATGATGTCGCCGCTTTCAACATCATTGAAAGCTCCTGTGGCGCAAGGAGGCCAGGGTTGGTCGTCTGCTGAATACGGCTTCTATGCAGGAAGCTATTCTGTTTTCAATATTTTTTTTCTGATGCTCTTCTTTGGAGGCATCATCCTTGATAAGTTTGGCATCAGGCTTACTGGTCTTATGGCTACGGGATGTATGCTTGCAGGGGCTGTCATTAACTGGTACGCGCTGGTAAAAATCAGTCCTGTCGACGAACGATTTCTGACTTTTACGCTTTTCGGACTTGTTCCGTCGCATATCAAAACACAGGTACTCGTTTCGGCTTTTGGCTTCGGACTTTTCGGTATGGGCTGCGATATTACGGGCATTACCGTTTCAAAGGTCATAACAAAATGGTTTACAGGCCACGCCCTTGCTACGGCCATGGGCCTTCAGGTTGCCCTTGCCCGGTTGGGAACAGCCACTGCACTGTCGTTCTCGCCACTTATTGCTCTGCACATGGGTGGAATTAAGTCGTCGTTATTCTGTGGTATCATTGTTCTCGGAATAGCCTTTGTTCTCTTCGTTGCTTATTGTTTCATGGACAAGGCATACGATACTGCCGGTTCTTCAGCTGCAAATTCTTCTTCCAGACAAGATGTACAGGCAGAATATGACGAGGAGTTTCACATATCGGGTTTGACATCAATCCTGCGCAATCCCCATTTCTGGTCAATCACGCTACTTTGTGTTTTCTACTACGCATCGATACGACCTTTCATGAAATTTGCCACCGACATGATGGTAAATACATTTGGCGTAGAACAAACCACGGCAGGATGGATTGTAGCTGCCATCCCCTACGGAGCCATATTCTTATCTCCACTGTTCGGAATGCTTTATGACAGGCTGAACCACGGCGTCCGTTTTATGTTTGCCGGATGCGCCATGCTCACGGTCAGTATGCTGTTATTGGCTTACCCGCTCATGCATAATTCAGTTTATGCCTTGTCATTAATGATTATAATTGGCATAGCTTTCTCGCTCGTTCCTGCTGCCCTGTGGCCATCAGTGCCCAAACTTGTACCGCTCAAAAACCTGGGAACGGCATACAGCATTATTTATTTCATACAGAATATTGGCTTGATGATTGTCCCCATTATTATCGGACAGATTAACGATGCCCATACTATCGTGAACCACGAAGCGGCAAGCCTTTCGGTTTCTGCCACAGAATCACTGTTTATCGATTATCGTCCGGCTATGCTTTTCTTTGCTGCCGAAGGGGCTATAAGCTGCCTGATGGCCTTGTTTATGCACAAAGCGGCACGCTAATTCTTCGGTTTTCTTATATAAGTTACGGCATAACGCTTGCTGCATATTATGCTAATGCTCATTGTCCGACGGCCGTCAGCAGCACGTACGGCGGCCGTCGGACAATGGGTGTGACGGCCGTCGTACGCGCTGCTGAC
>CALIIG010000193.1 GCA_938018155.1 uncultured Prevotella sp. | reverse complement strand
TTTTAAGGCTGGGCGACTAAGCGATTAACACAAACAAAAGCTGTTATGCTGTTTGTTTATGCTGTGATTATCCAAATACTTTCGAGTGTTAGGCACCATACGGGCTGACTGCATTTCGCCTGACGAAAAAACATATACACGCTATTGACGCTATGAATAAAACACATTCAAACCAAAATGATATCAGTTATCCGCCATTTTCATTGTAGTCGTCATCGTGCGGATTGACGCCACGACCTTCCCAATCCATGTTATCCATGACGGCTTCACTGCATATTCCGAAAAACTTATGCGCGCGGGCACACTGGTAAACCTTTGGATAGTTGGACATAATACTGTATGTTTCAGACACCCTCGGCCACATACCTTTCTGAATATAGTATGCAAACTTATCGCGCATCTTATATTCTGATTTGGCGATATAGCAAAGCATGCGGGCCTTTTCTTCAGTATTGAAATGATAAATATTCGCTCCTTCCCGGTCAGATATGACATAATCGATGAACAAGGCAAGGTTAACGTTATAAAGATCGCTGTTCTTACCCGTTGTGTTTCTTTCGATAGTTTCTATCAATTCGGGGTGAGCCACGAAGCGTTTCTTGTCATCTCGCTGGAAGATACGGCGGAAAAAATTTGTCGGATATTCCTTTTCCTGATTAAAAAGCCACTGGTTAAGCTGCGGGCTGGCGTAATAATCGTAGTCGTTTATCAGGTCGTTCAGCATTTCCTGACAGTCATAATAGTCGCCCAAATCGTCGTCATCGCCTTCATATTTGAAGGTTTCCAACGCCTTCAGAGCCTTTAAATCGTTATAGAAAACAAACTGGTTGAGCCATAATATTTGCTTTAACGCGGTGTTTTTAAACGTTATTTTATTGCCCTTTACCTTTATCAGGTCGCGCAAAAGCCAGCTATACATAACAAAACGGCGGTCTTTTACCGCAATGAAACCACTGGCAAAGTTGTATGTTTGCACGCCTGCCAGATTTACATACTTGCGTTTTGACGCCATCAGGAGCGTGTGGCCGAATACCCTTTTAATCGTTTTTGCGAACAGTTCACGTGATGGTTGTCTGAAACCGTGCAGGTAAAGGTAACGTTCTACAAAGGGAAGCGTAAGCAAAAAGTCGGTTTTCGTTGGCTCATAACGGGGTATTGACTGGTCGTCTCTGAAATCACCCCCATACCATGCGCGCGTCTGGAGCTTAAGATGCTTGCGTAAAAGCGCACTGTCAATTCCTATTTCGGCAAGCTGACTCGTCGTAATAACGCTGTCGTCCGGGCTTAATGTAGAAGCCTGTACACCGTCAACGCTGCGTTTATTCTTTGGTTTGTCGCTGCACTGGCAAAGGAATAGAGCCGCCGTAAGCATTAAAAATAACAACGAAAACTTCTTCATTGGAATATGATTTTTATGTTCTGATTCAAATAATATTACATAATCTGGCATCATCAACAACCTGTTTAACAGATAATTACCGTGTTTTTCACAGCATCATTTCCCCTTTCCGCGCTTCAACAAGGCTATAATATCTGTTGCTTTCAGATGATAAGCCAGAGACAGCGGGGTGTCGCCGCTCTCGTCCTTCACCCTTTTGCTGGCACCATACTTCAAAAGAAGCTGAACCATTACCTTGTTACAATTTCCAACGGCCGTCAGCAAAGGATAGAAAGTATGGTCTCCTCCGAGGTTGCCTACACCGTTTGCGCAGGCCCCATGCTTCAAAAGAAGCTCGGTAACAGGCACATTATTATCAATAACGCTTACCATAAGGGGACACAATCCATCCTCATTGTATGGTTGATTAACATTTGAACCTAAGGAGATAAAATACTGAACCATGCTTAAATCGCCACTATCTATTGCTACATAAAGGGCATCATAGATGTAAATCTCATCTGAAAAGGCACAGCTTATGTCAGCTTTTGCATCAACAAGTTTCCTTACAGCCGACATGTTTTTGTAGAGGCAGGCATAGCCCAACAGCGAATAGGAATAATCAGAATCCTTGCAAATCAACGAGTCTACATTGTGAATATGCTTCAGATTCGCCTCAAGAGCGGGCACGTTATTGGCTTTTATCGCTGCTATGGCTAAAGCATAATAGTTCTTTGGCGTTGTGCTTTGCACGACACAGCAGCAAAAATGGAAGAACAAAAGAAAAGAAACTATCTTCTTCATGGTTTATTTTACATTTACAATATTGATGATTTATACACGACTTGTGCTGATTCAGATAACCGTTTACACCCTTAAGCCACTATTATTTAATAGCCTTCTTCGCCCTCGTGGTGCAGAAATATCTCTAAATGGTCTTCATATCGGTCGTAGGCTTCCTTCATAACGCGGGGCAAATCTTTAATACCGAAATAATGATGCTGTTTAACAAACGATACAAATTCGGCGTTTTCGTGTACCTGATATTCCAAAGCCTCCTCATTAAATTCGCGTGGTGACTGGCTGTTATACATTAAACCGTAATAATATCCTACAACAGCACCAATCTCATAACGCTCTTCTTTGGTAAAGTTGGTGAAGCGAGGTGTCCCCTCTAAGTCAAAAATACGATTGAGATATGACCTTATTTTATAGAAGTAATCGCTGTTTTTGCCGGCATGATTCACCATAAACTTCAGAAGGTTACGATGTATTTGCAATTTCCCTGCAGCGTTATGTGATGCAAAAACATCCCCATAAGCTTCATAAAGATGTTCTTTTTCGGTATCAATTGAGTCGATAGCCAGTTTGTTTATCGCGTCATTCTTATCGTAACCATAGTCTCCAAGCAACTTCAAAAGGAAACTTTTATCGTTCTTTGTCAGCCATTTGAAAGCCTCTTTGTCGTCATGGAATATAAACATATTTTCATAATAGTAGGCCTTATTCAACAGATTGTAATATATTTTACCCTTTTTTGCTTTCTCAATATTGAAGTCTTCATCATACCCCATGCCTTTAATGTCGACGACATCACTTATAGTTGGATGAGGGAAAAGGTAATTATAGTTGGGAACATAAATCCATTTGAACCAGAAAGATGGTGATAAATACCCGGGGTCTTGGTCCATTGACCAAATTTGTTCTTTCCTTTCGGCAGCGTCACCATCCTTAAAAACATATCGCCTTATATCATATTTTACCAGAAATTTATTGCTTTTCGTAATGTCAATATTATAGTATTTAAGAATGGCTTTGCGGGCATCCTCATTGCTAACCGACGTAAAGCCCTCTCTCCGTAAGGCTTCATAGATAAGCTCGACGGCAATATCGGTATATTTTACCTGCTTTTTCACACCCATTGCACATACTCCATCCAGTCCCACTTCATCGAAATCGATGAAATATTGCCTTATATCCTTGTCGTAAATACGTAGTAAATCTTTATCAACGGTTGCCTTTTCTACGCGTAGTTGTTTGGGTTTCTTGTCATTACAACCGCATACAAACAGCGTAAAAAGCACTATCAGGAGTGCATATCCAAGTTGTTTCATTGTCTAAATATATTTTTATTTTGCAAGAATGCTGTTATAAATAAGCTGGATTACTATTGATAACGCTACTTCTCATAAAGTCTTTCAAACTCGTCTTCAGGCAGCATATACCGAAGATAATAGCCTGCATACGTCTTGTTTATTGATAATGGGGAATATAATAGGTATGGCAAGAGATGTCGATTACACGCTTAAACTTCTTATCGTGCGAAATAATCTTCGAACGAGTATGAAATTCTGCCACATCGAACCCGTCCCAAAGGTTGTCTGAAAACTTCACGGTTACGCTGTCCCAATCCCGTACATACGTATCAATATAAGCGATAGCCGCACGGTTTCCTTTAAAATAGTCGACAACAGGGCGCAATAAATAATACAACCCAACGCCAAGAGTGGGTGCCCCTATGGCCTGAAAAACGTAAATAATCCATAGCCATCTGTCGTCCTTAGTTATAAAATGGAAGTTAATTCGTTGCTTCACATGCTTTGCTTTTCAGGCTAAACCATATTACTTTGTTTCGTATTCAAACAATATAATTGTTTATTTGCAAAGATAATGATTACATACTTTCTGAACAATTATGTCGTTATTTTTCTATAATTTAAATTTTAAGATGCTTGCCTTTCTCTATTATCGAACCCCAATATATACATTTTCGAATCTATTTGGTACCTTTGTGGGTGATATTCTACACGGTAAAGTTGACATTACGACAATACCTTTGATTAGTAATTATTATTCAAAACCATAAAAAAACAAATCTACAAATAATGAGAAAAAACTTATTTTCTGTCGCATTACTGGCATTTATACTCATGTTATGCGTTCCTGTCAATGCTGAAAAACGTCATCAGGCATGCACAAAAACCACAAAATATTGTGAAAAGACTTCTGTTCCCGTCACTGAAATATTGTTTCATTTCTGGAATCCATCGTCCAAAAGGGTGCTCGTCGCTGCCCATAGGGCCGACTGGCATGCGGCTCCGGAGAACTCGTTGCCAGCCATTCAAAGCTGCATCGACAATGGCATTGACATTGTAGAAATAGATAATAAGCTTACGAAAGACGGCTATTTGGTTGTCATGCACGACCAAACCGTTGACCGAACTACCAACGGAAAGGGAAAGGTTAGCGACTATACGCTGACCGAAATCAAAAAATTGCGGCTGAAAGATAAGGATGGAAACCTCACCAGCGAGTGCATACCCACCTTCGAAGAGGTCATGAACCTGTGCCGTGGTAAGGTTATGGTTAAC
Source organism: uncultured Prevotella sp. (assembly GCA_938018155.1). Classification (GTDB taxonomy): domain Bacteria; phylum Bacteroidota; class Bacteroidia; order Bacteroidales; family Bacteroidaceae; genus Prevotella. Next base: position 3,019 of record CALIIG010000193.1, on the reverse strand, counting down.
ATCGATCAGAGCTATTATTACTGGGATAAGGTAATGGAGGTCCTGAAAAAGACCAATACAACCGCACAGGGCATGATGAAATCGGGGCTTTCTTACGACAAAGTGGTAGCCGATCATGGCAATATTTTCGGACAAATTACATACGTTCCCATCGTGTCGTTAGACAAGGAAGGTGCCGGGAAAATGGTTGACGGCTTCCTCGGTAAGTGCCCTGTTATTGAATGTTGCTTTGAGAAAGCAACGCCCAAGGTGTTGCAACTGATGCAGAAAATAGCCGACCACGGCTCGCGAGTATGGGTAAATACCATGTGGGCAACGCTGAACGGAGGACACGACGACATCACCGCTTACAAAGATAATAACTTTAAGGATACGTGGGAATGGTTGATAAAGGCCGGTGCTAACGTGCTACAAACCGACTATTCGCCCCAAATGGTTGCCTACCTTACTGAACACAGCATGCGTTAAACCATCAGAAAGGCATTTGAAATTTAATGTTTTTTCACCATCTTTATTGAAACAAAGCACTACATTTATTCGTTATATAGCCAAATTAAACCATTAAAAGGTAAAACAATGAAAACAAAATTATGTTTATTAGCCATGCCCCTCGTATTTGTTGCATGTGGCAATAAGGGGCAGAATGTTGCAAAAACGCAAGCAACCGACAGTGTAACAACCGACTCAACAGTGTATACAGGCGAGATTCCTGCGGCAGATGGTCCTGCAATTAGCTACGAACTGGCTATCGCAAACGATTCTACTCATGGATACCGCATGACGAATACCTATACCGTTGGCAAGGAAGGCGAGAAGAAAACATTTCAGGATAACGGCAAGTTTGAGGTTGTTGAGAAGGACGTTGACGGCAAAAAGGCCGAGTTCTATAAGCTGAAAGCTGCTGGCGGTGCAGGCGACTTAATCTTCAAAAAGGTTGATGACAACACACTTCGCATGGTGGATGGCAACTTCAAAGAAGCAGAAAGCAAACTCAACTACGATTTAAAGAAGAAATAAAAACACTGCGAGATTTACAGAATTACAGTAAACAAACACAAGCAAGAGGGAATTTTCATGATGAAAATTCCCTCTTTTTTATAGATAGTTACGCAATACGCTATACACCAATTCATCGTAACCATACACATCTTCATACTGAACGATATGCCCGTTACGGTCGGGAAACAGCGTATAATAAACAATAAACAACGGAACCGCCGGTGTAACCTTCACGCTTCCTATCAGCATTCGTCTGTTCAATGTGTCGGCACGTTCCCGTTGTTCGGGGGTAAGGTCATCGCGCCCCTGTCCCAACGATGACACGTCAGCACCCATTGAGTAACGAATACGCTCCAGTATTTCAGAATTATCATTGCTTAAAAGAAAAGCGGCAAGCTCGTAAGGGTATTGCACGCGCACGCATCCGTGGCTCACTCCACGGTCAATTTTCGAAAAGAAATCTCTGGAAGGAGTGTCGTGTAAGTAAATAGACAGGCCGTTATCAAAGCGGAAAACAATGCGCCCGAGAGCGTTTCCCTCACCTCCCTCCTGTATAACAAGGTAGTCGCCATTCTCTAACATAGACGGCGTAACGCTTTCCCAACGTATAATTCTGCCCGTTTTACGCTCGCGAACAAAGTAGCGATGCGACCTGAAATAGCCCGTATTTCCCATGCGCGGCAAAATACTCTTCTTAATAATACTACGTGGAAGTATCCACTGCGGGTTTACATCCATCCGCTTTATTGCACTACTCAGCAGAGGTGTTTTGGTTTCAAGCGACCCGCAACCGACGCGCATGGTCAGCACTTCGCCCGCATTGACGGCCTGAAGCTGAAATGACGGTATATTGACAATAACATATTTTTCTTGCTTTTCCGTCATATTGTCCAACCGCCAACGACTACGCTCGAGATTAACCAACAGCAGTTTCCGACTGTATAATGATGCTGAATCACTGTTCAAAAAGCTTTTGAGCCTTATATAATATACGCTTTTCGGTTCAATTTGACGAAGAAACCACCCTACGCTATCTACATGAACCATGTGCAAAGCCTGCCGAAAGAATCTGTTGCCGGGACGTTGCCCCCGTTGTAAATAAAGCGTCCGATAGCTCGTTTGCGTTGAGTCGTGCTCATAAACATCATGCTGGTTAAGCAGAAAAGCAGGGTTAACGAAGCCGAACCGTTGTCCCGTTGCAAACCTTAAATAGGCTTTTGTAAGATTATATTCAAGACGACCGACTACCCTGTTAATCGTATTTTCGCGGTCATCAAAGCTTAAATTGCGCATGCGTTGCAGGTCAGACGTAATTTGTGGCAAGCGGAAACGCTCTGCATTAAAACCCATTTGCCTCACCTCGCGCAACGCCGTGAGCAGACTGTCAGCGCGATAATCGATGCCCTTACGGTCAATCCACACCAACCGGTTGCGCTTCATATAATAGTTACGAACGCGATAATCGGGCAACAAAGTGTCAGAATCGGCCTCCATCTGGCGTTTTATCTCACGCCAAATCTTATGCGAATCGAGCCTGTATGCCGAAGAATTTAACGAGTCGTATTCAGCCAACGACAAATGTTCATTGGGATTTACAACCTCCTTATGGCACGACTGTACCAGCCATGCCATACTACAAAGCAAACAAAAAAGACAGAATTGTCTCAACAAACTGAAATTCTATCCTTACCTTACAGAAATCTTCCTCACCACATCGCCCACTTTTACAATGTAGCAACCTTGGGGAAGGTTCAGGTTGTACGTTTTGTCGGTGCCGTCAACCTTTAGCGACATCACCCTCACACCGGTTACGTTATACACATAAAGTGCAAGCCCCGCTGCACCAGTTACATGCAGCGTAGAGCCGTTAACGGAAATATTGATGGGCAAAAAGTCGACTTCGACAAGCTCAACCGCCGTCACAGCACCCGCCTTTTGTACAGGGAACAACAATAAAACTGCAAGAAAAAGAACAGAAAGTATATGTTTTGCCATACGCGTATTATCTTTAAATGGAATC
>CALIIG010000192.1 GCA_938018155.1 uncultured Prevotella sp. | reverse complement strand
AATTCGGGATATTTCTGCCAGTTTGATGCCACGTTTACGCGTTGATCCGCGTCGCTTATCGTATGTTCTCCATCCATCTCTTTATCTTGTACACGCGTCTGTCAGGCGTAAATTCATCATCAGTAAGTAGGCAAATCGGTATCTTCATGGTGTTGGGCTGGTTGGTTTATGGTGTTAAGTTAAAGTTTTTTGGTTCTAAAGTCTTTGCTTTTATTATATTGTGTATATTGTTCGACGGCCGCCGTACGCGCGTATGACGGCCGCCAAACACCTTGTATGACGGCCGTCGTACAACATGTATGGCGGCCGCCGAACACTCACAAAAAGCACGTAAAGTAGTTACAGTTACAGGTCGAAGGTTAAATATTACATACGTACTTGTATAATAAAACTTGTGTAATAAGCATGTAAAGTTGGGGAGGAGAGTAAGTTTTGTCGCTTTTGGTGTATGAGATAAAAAAAGAAAGCCCGAGGCCATTCTGTAGACCTCGGGCTTTCATTATAAAATACGAGAGTTTAGAGGCTTAAAGCTGTGCGCTCCAATCCTCCTGCGATTTGCGGATGTATGCCTGATAACGACGCTTGGCTGCTTTCTCAGTTTCAATATAAAGCTCCTCTGCTTCAACAGGGCGAACCTTTTGAAGAGACGCAAAACGTACCTCACCCAGCAGATAATTACGGAAGAAATCCCAATTCGGTGCTTTTGAATCGAGCTGGAATGGATTCTTACCCTCATCAGCTAAAGCAGGGTTATAACGCCACAAATGCCAGTAACCACATTCAACCGCAAGGGCTTCCTCGTGTTGTGAACGGTGCATACTGCGTGGCTTGCCATCAGCATCTTTACCCTTAATACCATGATTGATACATGGAGAGTAAGCTATAATAAGCGATGGCCCTGGGTAAGCCTCGGCCTCGCGTATCGCTTTCAGAGTCTGGTTATTGTCAGCACCCATTGCAATTTGAGCCACATAGATATAACCATACGTTGTCTGCATCAAACCAAGGTCCTTTTTACTGATACGCTTTCCACTGGCAGCGAACTGTGCAATGGCACCAAGAGGAGTAGATTTAGACGACTGACCACCTGTGTTAGAGTAAACTTCAGTATCAAGAACCAGGATATTTACATCCTCACCAGATGCCAGAACGTGGTCGAGACCGCCGTAGCCGATGTCGTATGATGCGCCGTCGCCACCGATAATCCACTGGCTTCGCTTTATGAGATAGTGGTCGAGGGTTTTCAGTTCTGCGCAGATGTCGCAACCAATTGAGCATCCGCCTTCAATGAAAGGCTTCAGCTTGGCGGCTGCTGCCTTTGAAGCGTCAGCGTCGTTCTTGCCATCTAACCACTCTTGTGCGGCCTCTTTGAAACCTGCCGGCGTATCATCGCGGGCAATAATTTCGTTAAGTAGCACGCTGATACGCTCCTTCATCTTCTTGTTTCCAAGTGCCATACCGAGACCGAACTCGCAGAAGTCCTCGAATAAGGAGTTGTTAAAGGCTGGCCCTTGGCCGTTCTCATTCGTAGTATACGGCGTAGAGGGAACCGAAGCTGAATAGATTGATGAACATCCTGTTGCGTTGGCAATCATCTCTCTGTCGCCAAACAGTTGAGAAATCAGCTTGACATATGGGGTCTCTCCACAACCAGCACAAGCACCAGAGAACTCAAACAGAGGAGTTGCAAACTGTGAATTTTTCGGATTTTGTTTAATGTCGACAAGATGTTGCTTTGATTTTACATTCTTAACAAGATGCTCCCAGTTCTTGATTTCCTGTTGCATTTCAGGCTCATCAATATTGAAAGGAACCATCTTAAGAGCCTTTTCACCCTTCTTGCCTGGGCAAACATCAGCACAGTTTTCACAGCCTTGGCAGTCGAGTACGGAAACTTGAATGCGGAATTGCATGCCTTTTAGCGTCTTTGGAGCTACTACATCAATCGTGTTGCCATCGAAAGCTGCAGACTCTGCGTCGTCGAGGACGAAAGGACGAATGGCAGCGTGCGGGCAAGAGAAGGCACATTTATTACACTGTATACAGTTTTCGCTGGTCCATACAGGAACAAAGGTCTCCACACCACGCTTCTCATAAGCCGCAGTTCCATTTTGCCATGTACCGTCTATTGTGTCATACTTTACAAAATCGGAGACTTTTAATAAGTCGCCTGCTTGTGAATTCATGGGGCGAACAAGGTCTTTTACAAATGCAGGAGCATCATCTTGTGTCTCTTTATCATCAGCAAGATTAGCCCAGGCCGGATCAACGGCAAGCTCTTTGTATTCACCTCCGCGGTCAACCGCAGCATAATTTTGCTTAACAATGTCCTCACCCTTCTTGCCATATGACTTAACAATAAACTCCTTCATCTGCTCAATAGCGAGGTCTTCAGGAATAACTTTTGTAATACGGAAGAATGCACTCTGGAGGATTGTGTTGGTACGGTTGCCCAATCCTATCTCTTGTCCAATCTTTGTAGCATTGATATAGTAAACCTTTATGTTGTGCTTTGCGAAGTAACGTTTGAGCTTATTCGGAATAAAGTTAACTAATTCATCGCCATCAAAAATTGTATTTAACAGGAATGTTCCACTATTACGAAGGCCACGGCATACATCATACATGTGTAAATAAGCCTGAACGTGACATGCAACAAAATTAGGTGTGTTTACTTGGTATGCAGAATGTATCGGTTCGTCACCGAAACGCAAGTGTGAACATGTAAAGCCGCCCGACTTTCTTGAGTCATAAGAAAAGTAGGCCTGGCAATATTTATTGGTGTTATTACCAATAATCTGCACAGAGTTCTTGTTGGCTCCAACCGTTCCATCGGAACCGATACCGTAGAATTTTGCTTCAAAAACTGACTTGCTACCCATTGGAACTTCTTCCTCTTCGGGCAGTGATGTAAACGTAACATCGTCAACAATACCTACTGTAAAGTGGTTTTTAGGCTCAGGAAGCTCCAAGTTTTTAAACACTGCGATAATCTTTGCTGGTGTTGTATCTGATGAACCTAAGCCGTAACGCCCACCAACAATAAACGGTTTGCGTGGGTCTTCATAGAGTGCAGACTTAACGTCTAAGTACAAAGGTTCTCCCTCTGCGCCCGGTTCTTTTGTACGATCCAATACAGCAATGCGTTTAACTGTGTCAGGAATTGCCTTACGAATAGCGTCTACTGAGAACGGACGATAAAGGTGAACGGCTACCATACCTACCTTTTTGCCCTGCTTTGTCAGGAAATCTATAGCCTCGCGTGCAGGCTCAGTGGCTGATCCCATCAAAATAATGATATTCTCAGCATCCTTTGCACCATAATAGTTAAAGAGGTGATACTCTCGTCCGGTAATCTTGGAGACCTCGGCAAGATGCTTTTCAACAATTTCAGGAACCCTGTCATAGTAGGCATTCGATGCCTCACGGTGTGTAAAAAAAGTCTCCGGATTCTCGGCGGTACCACGCGTAACGGGACGCTCAGGCGACATAGCACGGTCGCGAAAACGCTTTATCCATTCCGGGTTAACCAAAGGACGAACGTCTTCCATGTCCATTTCCTCAATCTTCTGGTATTCATGAGATGTGCGGAAACCATCAAAGAAATTGATAAATGGTACTTGTGATTCAAGAGTTGACAGATATGGAACTGCAGAAAGATCCATTACTTCCTGTACAGATCCCGAGCAGAACATGGCGAAACCGGTCTGTCGACATGCCATGACATCCTGATGATCACCGAAGATACACAGTGAATGGGTTGCGAGTGTACGTGCTGATACATTGAAAACACAAGGCAGAAGCTCTCCTGCTATCTTGTACATGTTAGGAATCATCAGCAACAATCCCTGTGAGGCTGTATAAGTTGAGGTCAGTGCTCCCGACTGAAGTGAGCCGTGCAAAGCTCCAGCTGCACCTCCTTCCGACTCCATTTCCTGTACGGAAACAGTCTGACCAAAGAGGTTCTTACGGCCTTTTGCTGCCCATTCGTCAATGTGCTCAGCCATTGGTGACGACGGAGTGATGGGATAAATAGCGGCTACCTCTGTGAACATATAGCTCACATGAGCGGCAGCTGTATTGCCATCACATGTCATGAATTTCTTTTCTTTTGCCATTTTGCTTTAAAGATTAATGTTTAATTATAATGTTCTTGTAATATTTAAAAAGAATATTGCCTGTTAATTATTCGTTTAGTTCTAATACAGAAATCCAAACAACCACAGGGGAATTTGGTTGTCATGTCCTACCTCTGTATTGTAGCGGGCATAGATTGTCTCTGAATTATACCGCAATTTATTAGCCGGATAGGCATCGCAAACCCTTACCTTTCTGCTGTTGTCAATCATATAGCATTGTGGTTTGTTGCCTTCGTTTACAACATGATCCTTCCAGACGGTGTTTACAAAGAATGTTTCCATGACATCCTGCCGGTTGACAGCTATCGGATATATGGCATACATCAGGTTTGAATTGTGCATCATCACCTTTGCCGGTTTCTTGGGAAAGCCCGTCTCCGGCGAATAAATCATGTTCAACAACCGCGCATCGGCAAGATATTTTATATAATTCATCACCGTAGCACGGCTTGTATCGATAAGGTGTGCCAGCTGACTGATATTGGGAGCCTGCGGTCCGTCCACGGCAAGAAGATAAAAAAGTTTCTTGATTTTTGTCAGATATTTCAGCTCAATCTGCTTAATAAACAGGATGTCAACCTCTGCCATCATGTTCATTGTTTTAAGCAAGTTCTCTGAAAAATTGCGATGTTCTAAGAAGAATGGGTAAAAACCGTGGTGAAGATAATCCTTAAAGTATTGTGAAGGACTTACATAAGGCAGAATTTTCTTAACGATATGTTCATGGTTATTCACTATCTCGTCGAGCGTATAAGGCTGAAAGTGTGTGCCCGCCATGAGGTTAAGGAACTCACGAAACGAAAAGCCCCGCAGATTATAAAACTTCAGAACATCCCGAATTGCGGGATAATCTGTTTTCAAACGCATTACGCTTGAACCCGTAAAAACAATTTTAAGCCCGGGGAATAATTCATAACACTTCCGAAGTTCATTGCTCCAATCGGGCTGCTTAAAAACCTGGTCGAGTAACAAAACTTCTCCTCCCTGCGACACAAACTTACCTGCAAACTCAGAAAAATCGTGCCCCTGGAAGTAAAAGTTGTTCATATTTACATATAAACACTTTCGGTTATCTTTCCCGAATCGTTCCCTGGCATATGAAAGTAAGAAGGTAGTTTTCCCAACTCCACGGGTTCCTTTGATGCCTATTAAACGGTCGTCCCAGTTTATCTCGTCCATAAGGCCGCGACGCACAGAAGCATTATTATGCTCAACAAGATAGGAGTGGGTACGGAAGAAGGATTCCAATAGTTCCATAATGCGTCTATTATCCTTGCAAAGTTAATGATAATTTTTAGAAATGCAAAGTGTAGATAGCAATTTTTGGCGTGTTTAGGCTTTTTTTACAGTATCATTTTCGGTTTTGTTTTGTAATTTTGTTGTTTGAAAATAAGATGTTTGGCTTTCAATGAAATTGTTTGTCTTTAATCCCGAACACGACATGGCTCTTGCGTCAAATCTGTTGCATTTTACACCGCCGCGGGCGGCATGTCTTATTCGTCGTAATTTAGGCTTCCTGCCTTCCTTATGGGCCGCGGACGGAGATATTATTTTAGCAGAAGATAAAACCATCGCCAGAGAGAAGGCACGGCAGCTTAATATAGATTGTAAAGGAGAATTTTTAACCCCTGATATGCTTCAGCAACTGTTGCTTTCAGGTCTGCAACCCGATGCCGTTTGTCCATGGGGGTGGGATTTGAATATTTGTAACGAGCTGCTTAATTATGGCATAGCCCCGGCCTTGCTGCCCGATTCTTCACGCCTTAATGTCATTCGCCAGATGAGTCATCGTCACTGGGCTTCCGGGAATTTGCTTTTG
>CALIIG010000191.1 GCA_938018155.1 uncultured Prevotella sp. | reverse complement strand
ATTCATATAATAAGCGTCTACCATCTTCTGGGTGAGACCATGTGTGTTCCAGCCGCCAAAGTCGCGTGGCATGGAATGACGTGCAAATGATTTCATGCTGTGGTTGATGCGCGTGGCATTCTGGTCTATGCGTGAGAAGATGAGTTCAGGATTGTCTTCGGGTGCGACATCTCCGTTGAATATGACACGGTAAGACTTAAAGGGATCTATATCTTTCCAGCCTGTAGGCCATCCACTTTGAGCGAATGAGCAACCTGTTGCGGCAGGCACAATGGTGGCGGGGTCGCCCGCTGCATCTGTCGTGCTGAACGAGGCATGATAGAGGTCGTACACACCAAGCTGCATAACATCTTTGCAAGCAGCTGCTGCACGGGCCCATTTCTCTTCTTTATAGTCAGCGTTGAGCAGTGCTCGCCCCTTGTCGTCTACCAATTGCTTGGCATAGGCATCGCTGTTTCCGTTGGCCAGTGGGCTGGCAGCGTAGGTCAGTGCAAGGGCGCGTGTGGCTAAGCAGGCACCCTTTGTGGGGCGTGCGATGTTTTCTCCGTCGCGCTTGGTGTATTGTATTTCCTTGGCAGCCTGCACCATTTCACGGCTGATATAGTTGGCCACCTCTTCGTAGGAACTGCGTGGCGTGGCAATCTGTTCGTAACTTTTGGTGTAGTCAACACCTTCATCGGGCATGATAGGCACCGGACCATAGCGGCGGAGCAACAGCCAATAGAAATAAGCGCGCACAAAACGTGCCTGTCCCTTGAAGTCGAGCCGTTCTTTTTCGGTCATTTCATTGTTCCTATAGATATTGGCAATAAATACCGAGGCCTGATAAATGCCCCTGTAACACATCGTCCAGCCGTCGTTAAAGTCGTTTTCGTCGTATTCACCTTGCATGAACGTGTTGTACGAAAGTTCATTGGCTTCCTTGGAGTCGTAGTTGACATCGCGGTCGCCATAGTACATGTCGTCGGCAAAGGTAAACGAATTGGTTTCTCTCTCCTTGCCAACAACGTCGGCATTCTCGTCTTTCAAGAACGAATAAGCGTAAGCAAGCCATTGCTGGGAGCGTACTCTGCTGGAGAAAACCTTTTCTATGGTGAGGCGGTCTTCGAAGTATTTGTCAGAATCCAGATAGTCACTGCAGGCAGAAAAGAGCGTTCCGATGCCCAGCGCTAACGTTATCAGGGTGATATTTTTATGTTTCATGATGTGTGTCTGTAATTATAAACTGATTTGTATACCTGCTGTGAACGAACGGGTGATAGGGTATATCTGCCCCCGCTGTCTGCTATCGAGTTCGGGATCCCACAGCTTGAAAGGTGACCAAGTGATGAGGTTCTGTCCCGAAATGTAGATGCGCACACTCTCTAAGTGTATGGTGTTGACCATGGGTTTAGGCAGGGTGTAGCCGATATCAAGATTCTTCAAGCGCAGGAAACGGCCGTTGCGCAGCCAGAAACTGGATGACTGTTGATTATTGAGGTTATAGCCGTAACTCAAACGAGGGTATGGGGCATTGGGATTTTCGGTTTCCTTGGTACCTGAAATATCGGATGAAATCCAACGGTTGTCGGTTATTCCTTGCAGAATGTTCCCCCAACGACCATCTCTGAAGGCATTAACAGCCCCACTATTGATAAGGAATGTGTATTTTCCTGCACCCTGGAAGTGGAGGTTGAGGTCGAACCCGCGCCAGCTGACAGATGCTCCAAGGCCATAGATGAGACTCGGGGTATCAGTTGCCCCTATAGCAACGCGGTCGCCATCATCTACGATGCCGTCGCCGTTGACATCCTTATACTTGATGTCACCAGGCTGAACGGTACCCCAACTCTGTTTGGGTGAGTTGCGAATATCGTCGTAGTCACGGAACAGCCCCAGTGCAATAAGGCCTCTTTGCTGATTAACCCGGTAGCCTTTTCCATACTGGTAGGCATAGACGTTATTTTCTTCGTCGCGTTCCAAGATGGTATTTTTGCTGTACGTGATGTTCCCACGCACTGTCCAGTTTATCTCTCCGATGTGGTCTTTATATTGGAAATTGCCGTCAAAACCCTTAGATTTTACAGCTCCTACATTTGCCCATGGATAGCTTTCAAGTCCTGTGATGTCGGGTAAGAACATGCGCTGTATGAAGATACCCGTTCGCTTCTCATGGAAATAATCCATCGTGAGCGAGAACTTGTTGTCGAATGCCACGAAATCAAAGCCGAAATCAGTTTTGCGTGCAACCTCCCATGTGACGTTTGGTGATGCCATCTGGGTGTAATGTATACCGGGTATGGTCCCTGAAGAGAGATTCGAACCCCAGTTGTAGCCTATGTTCGGCGTGTAGTCGAGTGTGTAGAGATAAGGGAATCTTCCCATATTGTCGTTACCCACTTTACCCCATGAATAGCGTAGTTTGAACATATTAAGCCATGGCAATGCCTTCTTGACGAGTGGCTCTTCAGCTACATTCCATGCTAAGGAGAAAGCGGGGAAGAAGCCGTAGCGGTGATGATCGGCAAAGTTCTCTGAGCCGTTGTAGCCGAAGTTGAAATCAATGAAATAGCGTAGTGCATAGTTATAGGTCAGCTGTCCGGCAAGTCCTTGGTTCCTTTTACTCACAGAATTCTTGATGTCTGTGCCGATATTCCGTGTCTGTATCCGCTCGTCTTGTGTAAAGCGGCTGACTGCACTGAAGTTGTGTAGCTTGTCGAAAGTGCGATCCCAACGCAACAATGCCTCCAGAAACTCGTGGCGCGAACCATCTCCGCCTGACGTTTGGCTCATGGAAGTCTCTTCAAACAGTTTGTCCCAGATGATGTTACCTTGTGAGTCGCGGCTGTTGGCACGATACATAGCTGGCCAAAGGCGATAGTAGATGTGGTTGCTGTTATAAGTATCATACCCAAATCGGCCCGTAAATGAGAGGCCTTTGGTAATAAAGTCCAACTTTTGTTCTACGGTTACATTTGTCTGTATGTTATTGTCCCATTCTTCGTTGTATCCTGTACGTGTGGATGAAACCCAGGGATTCATTTGATGGACATTGTTTCCATAGGCCGGAACATAACCATTGGAATAAAGAACAGGAGAGCTAAGGGCATTGAAGCCAAAGAGTTCGCTCCACAGGTATTGGTCGCCGAGACCGGGACTGTTGCGTTTGTTGAGATTGCCCGACACACCCAACTTGATGATTGTCGTCGGAGTAACATCTATATCCACATTCATGCGGTAGTTCCAGCGTTTGTAATTGGCATTAGTGTCGTATTTTTTACGTAGTGTCTCGTCGGTGTTATACATGCCTTGATCTTCCACATACGATAGTGAAACAAAATAACGGGCCGTGTTTCCACCCCCACTCATACTCAAATCAGCCCGATAACTCATAGCTCCGTTTTTGAGCAGCAGTTTTGACCAGTCTACGTTAGGATAGAAATCAGGATCCAATCCCGATCTGATAAGTGCTAACTCTTCGGGTTGATACTGTGGCGCGAGGTTACGGGTTACACGTGCCTCATTGAGCAGGTTAGCATACGTGGGTGCATCTATAAACTTCGGCGTAATGGTTCGAGTGTTATACGAAGCCTCGCCTTTTACATTGATGTTTATCTTTCCGGCTTTGCCGTGCTTGGTAGTAATAAGAATTACACCATTAGCACCTTTCGAACCATAGATAGCTGTTGCCGAAGCGTCTTTCAACACAGAGAAACTCTCAATATCTTCTATATTCAGGTCATCGATGTTATTCCGCTCAAAGCCATCTACAAGTATCATTGCAGAGGCACTGGCTCCAAAGGTTGAAATACCGCGGACCCAGAAGCGCGATGTACTTTTACCCGGCTGCCCTGATGACTGCATGGCAATGATGCCTGGAACGTTGCCCGCCAAAGCATTAGTGAAGTTTGATGAGGGGAATTGTTTCATCTGCGATACGTCTACATTGGTGATGGCTCCAGTCACCGTAAGCTTCTTTTGTGTGCCGAGACCAGTGACGACAACTTCATCAATGGCGTTTGTCTTTTCTTCTGACATCTGTACGTCGATTACCTTTTTGTCGCCTTTAACCAGCACACTCACGGGCTTGTAACCAATGTAAGAGAACACCAGCGTGTGATATTGCTGTATCTTGATGTTATATTTTCCATCAATATTGGTGATAGTACCCAGTCCCTTGGCATCTTTCACGGTGACACTGACACCGATGAGGGCTTCTCCTGCAGCATCGGTCACGGTTCCCGAGATATTCAGCTGTTCCTGTGCTAATGCATTAAACACGATGCAGCACGACATCCAGAATAATATGAATAGTTTTTTCATTGTCTTGTTGCCCTAATTGGCGTTTTATTTTTCCATTGAAATAGTGCGTATCTTGCGTCCTTTGGTATCAAGGATGTAGAATGTATTATTCTTTTCATCGTAGGCAATACCTGTAGGACTATTAAAACGAGCCACTTCTCTTAGGTCGCCATCTTCTGTTCCCCACATGTTGCCATCGCCAGCTTGCGAAGAAGTGCCACGCCCTGCATATGTGCGAATGATCCCATCAGGCGTAAGGTAGCGTATGCAGTGGTTATTGTTATCGCAGAAGTAGAAGTCGTACACGTCATCGCGGTTCTCGGCTACATATTGTTTGTTTTTTACGAAGCAACCCTGATAGGGTCTGTTTACGCGCGCTCCCGTACCGACGCCGTCTACCCAACCGTTGTTTCGTGCCTGTCCTGCCACAACGTATGGTGGAGCAAAACTTTTAGTAGCCTCATTATAGTCGGAACGGAGTATGTAATGTTTATTAATGACAGCGATGTAGCAGTACTTACCCGTAGGATGAATGAAAATTTTGAACTCCCAACTAACATCTTGAATAGTGAATAACTCTTTAAAATTACCATCGGTCCAATTGGGATACCACGTTCCACCACCTTCAACGGTATTAAAGTAATTGTCCATGTTGAGGCGGAACACCTGTCCACGCTCATAGCTGTTAAAGTAAAGTTCTCCGTTTATGGGATGTACGGCTGCCCCATTACATTGTTTATATGCAGCCAAGATCTGCGATTTAGAGTCATCGGTGAAAGTGCCGTCGCTGTTTCGCTTCACAATCCACACACTGGGACTCTGCAGCTGGCGGTCATCGCGGTCGGTAGAGATGAGCATATATTGGCCGTCATGCGAGAAATCAATAGAACGTAACCTCTGGTTATCAAACTTAGACATAGAAAGGATAGTTTTTACCTCCTTTTTTTCTAAGTCGAGCGCTTGTATACCGTGCGCGTTTTCATCATAAACGACGTATAAAATGTTAGGATATAGCGGGTCGAAAGTAAGGCAGCCTTCACCGGCAAATCCCGTGGCCGTCTTGAAAGGGCCGTCATGCCATCCTTGATCATCGAATTGGTTACGTATGCCGCTAAGTGTTCCCACAACCATCTTTCGTTCGTAATTAAATTTACTGCCGGCAGTAGCACTCTGTTCATTGGCTGTTTTGCCGCCAACAGATACCACAACCTCGCCCGTATAGGCTTTGGCCGGTACCAAACAGTATAGGCAATCGCCTTTAACATTAATAAGAACGGCCCGCTGTCCACCAATGGTAACTTTGACATTGGCTGTGTCGTTCCCGAAATTACTGCCATATACGACCAATTTCTGGTCAGCTCCGCCCGCCTTGGGAACAAAGTCTGTTACAGTTACGGGGCGGCCGGGATCA
>CALIIG010000190.1 GCA_938018155.1 uncultured Prevotella sp. | reverse complement strand
CCGTTCATCTAACAGAGCAATGGCTTCACGAATAAGTTGTTTACGATTGCCAATGTTTGAGCCTAAACTAAAGAACACCTGATGAAGCATTTCTCAAGCTTTTGAATCACTTGCCAGAAAACAAACCAGACTAATCTACGATAAGAAGCGAGTCGCCGAAGCAACCAAACTGATACCCATGCTTCACAGCAAGATCATAACACTTCATCACAGCCTCATAGCCACCAAAGGCCGCTGTTGTCATCAGAAGCGTAGAATAAGGATGATAGAAATTAGCCACCATTGAGTCTGCCAAGTCGAAATCATAAGGCGGGAAGATAAACTTGCTCGTCCAACCGTTATATTCTTTCAGCAAGCCATCGGTACCCACCGCCGTTTCCGCAGCTTTGACTACACTCGTACCCACTGCACACACACGGTGTCCGGCCATCTTCGTGCGGTTTACAATATCACAGGCTTCCTTACTAATGAGCATTTGCTCCGAGTCCATCTTGTGTTTGGTCAAGTCCTCTACCTCAATAGGCGAGAAATTACTTAATCCGCAATGCAGAGTCACAAAGGCCGTATTGATACCTTTAATCTCCATGCGCTTCATCAGCTCGCGCGAAAAGTGAAGTCCTGTGGCAGGAGCGGTAACCGCTCCTTCTCTACGGGCAAAGATACACTGGAAGTTTTCCATATCCTCGGCGGTAGCATGCGAATGAACGTGCATGCCACGCATCTCCCGATTTTCGGGTCGGCCGTTCAGAATATAAGCGGGCAGCGGAGCTTCGCCCAGCGCAAACAGCTCACGTTTAAACTGTTCATGGGTACAATCGTAAAGGAAACGGAGCGAGCGTCCGCGGCTTGTGGTATTGTCGTATACCTCTGCAACCATCGTCCCTACTTCGTCAAAGAACAGCTTATTGCCAATACGAATTTTGCGTGCAGGCTCTACAAGCACGTCCCAAAGATGTGTTTCCTCATTCAATTCGCGCAGAATGAACACCTCTATTTTGGCATCGGTCTTTTCCTTGGTACCATAAAGACGGGCCGGGAACACCTTTGTATCGTTAAGAATAAAGGTATCGCCTTCATCGAAATAGTCGATAACGTTACGAAAATCAAGATATTCTCCCTCTATGGGTTTGCCCCTTTCGTCCTTACGAAACATCTCTATCTCGCCTGTTGTACGATGCAGAACCATCAGTCGCGACTCGTCACGGCGCGTCACCCTGAACGTTTCCTTCGTACCATCATCGTTTGTAAACTCGCGTACAAAGCTGTGAGGGTATAGTGCCACCAGCTCCTGGGGCAGTTTAAACTTAAATTGCGATAACTTCATACTTTCTTTTCCTTTCAGTTTTTCAAATGATTTTGTGCGGTCGCCGTTGTCGTATCACCTGGCGAAGACGGCGTTACGTTTGCATTAAGCCACTCCTGAAAGTGGTCGTAATCAATGCAATCGGCTACCGAAAAGCTCCCCGTCCGGGTGCGTCGTAAGGCTGTAAGATAGGCCCCGCTGTTCAAAGCACGCCCGATGTCGCGTGCAAGGGCGCGGATATATGTGCCTTTTCCGCATACCACACGAATGGAAAGCTGCATCGTTTCAGCATTAAAGTCGGTTAGTTCTATCTCATCTATGTGAATGTGCTTAGGCTTAAGCTGCACGCTTTCACCGTTACGGCGCAGACGGTATGAGCGTTCTCCGTCAATTTTACAAGCACTATATGTAGGCGGAACCTGTTCAATATCGCCTGTAAACTGCTGTAGAACCTTTTCTATTCTTTCACGATTGATCTGCGCGGTGGGGTAAGTGTGGTTTACTTCGTGCTCCATATCATAGCTGTCGGTAGTGGCACCGAGCTGCAAAGTTGCCGTATACTCTTTGGAATGGCTCTGCAACTGTTCAATTTGCCGGGTACATTTACCCGTACATAATATCAGAACTCCTGTGGCCAGCGGGTCTAACGTCCCGGCGTGGCCAACCTTAACCTTTTGCCCCAAGTGGTGCGAGAGCAGATAACGGATATGTGCAAGCGCACCGAAACTGGACATACGGTAAGGCTTGTCAATCGCAATAATTTCGCCTTGCAGAAAGTTCATCAGTCAAACATTACAAGTGAATGGCCGGTTAACAGCAATACAAGGATAACAATACCTACAACTATGCGATACCATCCAAACAGTTTGAACCCGTATTTGGTGAGAAAACCTACAAACCATTTCATGGCAAGCAGTGCCACGACAAAGGCAATTACGCTGCCCGCAAGCAACAATATCAGGTTGTTGGCGGTGGCCCACGACCCTCCTACGGCTTCTTTGCCGATGAAAAGCTGCAATAAATCAAGCCCCGTTGCAGCGGCCATCGTCGGCACTGCCAGAAAAAACGAGAACTCGGCAGCCCGTTTACGCGTAAGTTTTTGCGACATACCGCCTACAATGGTTGCCATAGAACGGCTTACACCAGGTATCATTGACACACACTGTATAACGCCTATCCGGAACGCACGTTTTGCGGTTACCTCATTTTCGTCGCGTCCTTTATTAAACAAATTGTCGCAGAACAGCATAAAAATGCCTCCCAACACCAGCATAACAGGCACTACCCATATTGCGATCTGAGGGTTAAGCAGTCGGTCTACTATGGGTTTCTTAATCAGAAAACCTATGGCTGCCGTAGGAACAAAAGCCACAAACAGCAGCCAGTAAAAGCTGAACTTATGCTGAAAACGCTGCCATGGCGTGCTGCCTGTGGGGGCAGGTGTATGATTTAAGCGAAAAAAGCGATTCCAATAAAGCACTACAACCGACAGAATTGCGCCAAACTGTATGATCACCGTAAACGCTCTTACAAAATCAGAATTTTGTACACCCAGCAGGTTTTCGGCAATCAGCATGTGCCCTGTCGACGATACGGGAAGAAACTCAGTAAGTCCTTCCACAATGGCTATGATGATAGTTTGCAGTAATGTCATCGTAGCGTATCGTTATTTGTTTGAGGTCCCGTCAGCAACCTCAGTACCATCGTTCTGCTTTGCCGGTGTTTCGGTACCTACATCCCCGGGTTTACGCACAATGGCATAAATCATAGAGACGAACCCCAGGAACGTAACCACCGGAGCTACCTTAATGCGACGGAAGCTGAAAATGTCGGGATTGTAGGCCTGCTCTGTCGAACCCGGGCCACTCATCAATATAAAACCAATCACGACAATTGCGAAACCTATACCCAACAATATAAAGTTGGTACGGTCGAAAGCTAAATTTCTCTTGTCCATTATTATAATATATAACGGTTTTGGGCATATAAAATTGTATGCCGAAAGCCTTAATCTTAAATCTTATACAGTTCGCCGGCCTTCATTCGCAGGAATTTATTTACCGAAATATCGGCACAAATAGCTGTAATTACAATACCGAAGAAAAAAACAGAACCGCCTGTTACGGCCATCTCACGCCAGGTAATTATGGTCAATATCTCCGGCTGGTAGCAGTAAAAAGCGTATAACATTGCGCTCAGCACGCCGCAGGCTATCAGTGCCGCCAGCAGTCCCGTCACTGCTGCACGCCGTATAAACGGTGCCCTTATGAAGCCCCACGATGCCCCTACCAGCTTCATGGTATGAATAGAAAAGCGGCGGGCGAAGATGCCCAGGCGCACGGTGTTGTTGATTAATGAGAACGAAATAAACGTAAGCAGCACGGCAAGCACAAGCAATACAATGCCTGTCTTTGCGAGATTCTGATTTATAGCTTCAACAAGATCTTTCTGATAGTTGATGCCCGACACCTTAGGGTACTTCCTTAACTCGGCTGAAATCCAGCTCAAACTGTCGTTATTGGCGTAGTCGCTCGTCAGTGTGAGCACTATTGATGAGGGGAAAGGGTTTACGCCATCGGTAAATTCGGCAGGGTTTGTGCCCATGGCACGGGTGGCTTCAGCCAGTGCCTGACGCTTGCTAATAAAGTTAATGCTGCGGATATACGGCTTTTGCTGCAAACTTTTACACAGGGTTTGTGCTTCGGCATCGGGCATATCCATATCCATCAGCATCGTAACCTCGAGGTTTTCCTTGAAATGAGCCGACAGGTTACGGCCTGTAAGCGTGCTGAAAACTATAAGTCCAAGGAGAACAAGCACCATGGCAGTGCTGATGCAAAGCGTCACCAACTGTAACCGTCCTGTATGTCGGGCTGCCCTGATATGTTTCTTTCCCATTATAAAATTGGCAATAATCGTGCGAACCTCATGCAAAAGTAACAAATTAATCATACAATGGCAACCCTTTAACGTGCATTAACCAAATAAGCGTAAACGCCGTATAGCCTTACCGTCTTTTTTGTTAACTTTGTATGAACATCATACAAAACATGGAAGTTTACGTAATATGAGCACCATTATTTACCCCAGTCCGATATACGGTCCTGTGCATAGCCGCCGGCTCGGACTAAGTTTAGGCATTAACCTTATGCCGGCCGACGGCAAGATTTGCACTTTCGACTGCCTCTATTGTGAGTGTGGTTTCAACGCCGAAAGGCGCACAAGGTCGGCCTATCCCACCCGTGAGGCTGTGGCCGAAGCCCTCGAACGCCAGCTCATTGCGATGCACAACGAGGGTCAGCACCCCGATGTGCTTACCTTTGCAGGCAACGGTGAGCCTACAAGTAATCCGTATTTCGCAGGAATTATCGACGATACCGTGAGGCTTCGCAACCGCTGGTGTCCCGGGGCTAAGATTAGCGTGCTGAGCAATTCAACCTTTACGGGGCGAAAAGATATACGTGAAGCCCTGATGAAAGTTGACAATAACATCCTGAAACTCGACACCGTTGACAACGAATACATACGCCGTGTTGACCGACCCGTGCAGCCATCGTACGACGTCAGGAAAATCATCGGGAACCTGAAATGGTTCAAAGGCCACGTCATTGTTCAAACCATGTTTCTCAAAGGCGACGGAACCGACAACACCGGTGAGCAGTATGTGGCACCGTGGATAGAGGCATTGCGCGACATTAAGCCTCAGAGCGTCATGATATACACCATTGATCGCGAAACGCCCGACCTTAAATTGCGCAAGGCCTCGCACGAAGAACTCGACGAAATATGCCGCCGTGTAATTGCCGCCGGCATACCATGTACGGCATCTTATTGAACAAAGGCCATGCTATACCAGCGGCAACACGCTACGCTAACACATAAACCGGTGCATTTTTGTGACCGGTTTTTTTAATGATGCCAGCGTCAACAAAATGCTTTAACCATTTACGGGCCGAATAAACAGTAAGCGAAAACTGCATCTGCATGATGCGACGCGTAATGCTTCCGCTTTGTTTAAGATAGGTTTTCAGTGCTGTTTCCATCTCTCCGGCCGTATAACGGCGCGACGAGGTTGTCGATTTCAGCCGTATAAAACGGGCTTTCGCGCGCACGGCCACAAGCAAACCTTTTTCGGGTTTAAACCTGATGCCGCGAACGCTCACATAGTTTCCCTTCACCTTTTCAACAGGTACGTTGCGAGGTAGCTTCACAGCGGCTCTCAAAGTAAAATATCCTATACCCGGAAGATAGAAACGACCGCCCTGCGACAAGTCGTGCAAGGCTGCATCAAACAAGGCCGACAGCACTGCTTCAACGTCACCGCCCGTCAGCGAACAGCTGTGACAAACATCTTCTTTCAGCTCTGTACGCGGGCGCACAGCGTCGGGAAGTAATCTGACGAAGCGTAGTTCGGCTCCGTCGCCACCGGCATTGCCGATAGAATGAACATCCATTTTAATTGCCATAGTATTTATTATTATTAAAGGTTTACGATGCAAAGATAACAACACTACGCTATAACGGCAACGGCTGCCTGCGTACCTTTCGGCGTTTTTACAACATAAAGGTCGGTGTACGGCGGCCGTCGGCAGCGCGTACGGCAATCGTCGGACAATGGGTGTGACGGCCGTCGTACGCACTGCCGACGGCCGCCGGACGATGACACGTTAAGCGTAAAGCCACAGGCACAAAAGCGTATAACTGTGAGCAATATGATTAAATTTTGGTAACTTTGCGGGCATGAAGTATCAAATAAAGCCTGCCACACCCGGGCAGGCACCCGAGATAGCCCGCCTGATCATGGAGGCGATGGACGAAGACTGCTGCCGGAACTTTGCAGGGCCACACCACACGCTGGCCGACTTTCACCGCATGCTGACGCGCCTCGTTGCCATGAACCATTCGCAATACAGCTACCGAAACACGCTCACGGCTATGCACGGCAAGCGCATTGCCGGTATTATTACGGGCTACGACGGCAAGAATTTACGACCATTAAGGCAGGCTTTTATCGAAGCTGCCAAAACGGAGCTGGGGCGCGATTTCAGCAATATGGATGACGAAACGCAGGAAGGCGAATACTATATTGATTCGCTGGCCGTACGTGAAGACTGTCGCCGTCAGGGCATAGCATCGGCTTTGCTGAAGGCTTTTATACAGCAGCACGGCCACAATCAGCCGGTAGGACTGCTGGTTGACCTCACTCATCCGTCGGCCGAACGGCTATATCTGCGTACCGGATTTGTGTATAGGGGCGACGCTCGTTGGGGCGGACATGCCATGCGACATTTGCAACATCCCGCAAAATGCGCGTGGAGCCTCGGCGATAAGCTGTCGGAAAGGTACCACGATACGGAATGGGGCGTGCCCGAGCACGACGATAACCGGTTGTTTATGTGGCTGATAATGGAGACGATGTCGTGCGGATTGTCGTGGAAAATGATGCTCGAGCGGCGCGAAGTGTTTCGTAAAGTGTTTGCCTCATTTGACGCATCAAAGGTGGCCTGCTTCGGCGAGGCCGATATACGGCGGGCTTTACACACCAGGGGGATGATACGGTTGGAGCGCAAAATAAGGGGCATGACAGCCAATGCACGGGCTTTTGTAAAGGTAAGGGCCGAATATGGATCGTTCGACCGTTACATCTGGGGCTTTACACAAGGCCGTTCACTTATATACCCTGCGCACCAAAGCCGTGAGGTTACGCACAACGAGCTGTCGGCACGCGTGGCTAACGACCTTAAGGCACGGGGCTTTTGCTACGTGGGTTCAACCATTGTTTACAGCTTTCTGCAGGCTATTGGCATGATCAATGACCACAAAACCCAATGCTATCGTTACGCA
>CALIIG010000189.1 GCA_938018155.1 uncultured Prevotella sp. | reverse complement strand
AAAAAAAAAAAAAAAAAAAAAAAAAAATTGTTCATGTCCTAGGGCTTCAGAATTTAATGCAGTGAACCTTTCAAAAGTTTGTATAAATCAAAAAAAAAGGCTAATTTTACGCCATCAAAATAAAAGGGCCAGGGCCTCAGAGGGCAAATAAATGTCCTTAAATCGAATTTTTATAAAAACATACATAAAGAAAGATGGACGAAAATCAGACGATTGATCAGGATCGTATTATGAAAATCAATATCGAGCAGGAGATGAAGACCTCCTATATCGACTATTCTATGTCGGTAATTGTTGCCCGTGCGCTTCCTGATGTAAGAGATGGTTTCAAACCTGTACATCGCCGTATTCTGTACGGTATGCTGGGATTGGGAAATACAAGCGACAAACCCTATAAGAAATGTGCCCGTGTTGTAGGTGAGGTATTGGGTAAATACCATCCCCATGGCGACAGTTCGGTATATGGTGCATTGGTTCGTATGGGGCAGGACTGGAACATGAGGTACAAACTTGTCGACGGTCAGGGTAACTTTGGTAGCGTAGATGGCGACTCGCCTGCGGCGATGAGATATACCGAATGCAGGCTTTCGAAGATGGGAGAACATATCATGGACGACATCGATAAGGACACGGTCGACATGGTTAACAACTTCGACGACACGCTTCGTGAGCCTGCAGTAATGCCCACAAAGATACCGAACCTGCTGGTTAACGGCGGAAACGGTATTGCCGTGGGTATGGCAACCAACATCCCTACGCACAATCTGGGTGAGGTTATCGACGGTTGCTGTGCATATATTGACAATCCTGATATTACGACAGAAGGCTTAATGCAGTATATTCCTGCTCCCGACTTCCCTACAGGAGCCTATATTTATGGCTTGCAGGGCGTTAAAGATGCATACGAAACAGGTCGCGGGCGTGTGGTTATGCGTGCTAAAGCCGAGATTGAAAGCAGCGAAAAGGGCGATAAGATTGTCGTTACCGAGATTCCTTACGGCGTTAACAAGCAGCAGCTTATTGAATATATTGCCGAACTTGTAAAGGAAGGCAAGCTGGAAGGCATATCTAATGTGAACGATGAAACGGGCCGGCAGGGTATGCGTATCGTCGTTGACGTGAAGCGTGATGCCAATGCAAAGGTTATCCTTAACAAGTTATTTAAGATGACTGCTTTGCAAAGCTCGTTCTCAGTAAACTGTATTGCTCTTGTCCCATCGAAACAAGACCACAGTCTGCTGCGTCCGAAGCTGTTGAGTTTAAGTGAGTGTATCAACTACTTTGTTGAGCATCGCCACGAGGTTACCATCCGTCGCACGCAGTTTGATTTGAAGAAAGCCAAAGAGCGTGCGCACATATTGGAGGGCCTTATCATCGCCTGTGATAACATAGATGAGGTTGTTCACATCATCCGTGGCAGCCAGACGCCGGCCGATGCTCAGCGTAACCTGGAGAAACGCTTCAATCTTGACGAGCTGCAGTCGAAAGCAATTGTCGACATGCGCCTCAGTCAGCTTACCAATTTGCGTATGGATCAGTTGCACGCTGAATATGACGAGCTGATGAAACAAATCGATTACCTGCAGTCGATACTCGATAATCCTGAGCTTTGTAAAAAGGTAATGAAGGACGAATTGCAGGAGGTTAAGGAGCGTTATGGCGATATTCGCCGTACCCGGATTATACCGGATGAGCACGAATTCAACGCCGAAGACTTCTATCCTAACGACCCGGTAGTAATCACTGTGAGCCATTTGGGATACATTAAGCGCACACCGTTGAGCGATTTCCGTGAGCAAGCCCGTGGCGGTGTAGGGTCAAAGGGCGCACATACTCGTGAAAAGGACTTCACAGAATTTATATATCCCGCGACGATGCACCAGACAATGTTGTTCTTTACCAAAAAGGGACGCTGCTATTGGCTGCATTGTTACGACATCCCTGAGGGCGACAAGTTGTCGAAAGGCCGCGCAATTCAGAACCTTTTAAATATAGAACCCGACGACGCCGTGAACGCATTCCTGCGTCTTCGCGGCCGCGGACTCGAGGATGAAGAGTTTGTTCAGAGCCACTTTGTTGTCTTTGCAACGAAGAACGGGACGGTAAAGAAAACGAGCTTAAAGGAATATTCGCGTCCCCGTGCGAACGGAGTGATTGCCATTAACATTGTTGAGGGCGACGAAGTAGTGGATGTTCGTTTGACGAATGGCCAAAACGAGCTGATTCTTGCCGACCGCAATGGTCGTGCCGTACGCTTCGATGAGCAGACCATCCGCACGATGGGACGTTCGGCTACAGGCGTAAGGGGTATGAAAGTTGACGGTGGAGACGACGCTGTAGTAGGCATGATTGTTGTGAACGACGCCGAAAACGAAACGGCTATGGTGGTTAGCGAGAACGGTTATGGCAAGCGTTCGGCCATCGAAGACTATCGCAAGACCAACCGTGGCGGTAAGGGAGTGAAGACAATGGCTATTACGGATAAGACCGGTCGTTTGGTATCGTTGAAGAATGTAACGGATGAAAACGACTTGATGATTATTAACAAGAGTGGCATTGTCATCCGTTTGGCAGTGTCAGATGTACGTGTAATGGGGCGCGCTACGCAAGGTGTCCGATTGATTAACCTTGCAAAGAAGAGCGATGTAATAGCCAGTGTATGCAAGGTTATGAGCTCGGAGCTTGAAGCTACTGCCGAAGAAGAGAGCCGTCAGCAATTGGATGAGACCAGCAAAAAGTTTAATAAGTCGGACGATGATTCCAAAATAACAGATGAAGTAGAAGCATCTGCTGACGGGAATACAGAACCGACGGAGTAACTTTTTATGAGTTTTAAACGTCTTCTATGACAAAAAATACAGAACAATAAATTTTAAACGGAACATAATTTATGAAAAAACTAATGATTGCAGCTGCGTTATTGCTTGGCACTTCAGCAGTATTCGCAGGCGATAGTGAGCCTTTAAAGGCCATTATGAGTGCTAAAACTTATGCCGATGCCGTTCAGGTTTTGAAGCAAAACTTAGGTCAATTGGCAAACAGTGCAGAGAAAGCAAAGGCTTATAACCATGTTACCAAACTCGCATTGGATAAGTTTGACAAGGAGAATCTTGTTCAAACCAATAACGTTCAGGCCCAGCTTACAAAACAAAAAGAGACTCCTTACGACACGTTAGGCTTCTATCAGGCAGCTTATGACGCTACGGTTAACGGACTTGAATGTATGAAATACGATGCCGAGCCAAATGAAAAGGGCAAGGTTAAGCCCAAATATACCGACGGTCTTACACCTTTACTTACCAACGCACGTATGCAATTGGTAACCGCAGGCAACTATTATGCTCAGCGCAATGACCAGAATAACGTGCTGAAATATTGGGGAACTTTCCTCGATACTGATGATAATCCGGCGTTTGCAAAGGGTAAAGATTCGGAGAAACAGTTCTTAGGGCAGGTTGCTTATTATTCTGCGCTCTATGCAAATCAGGCCCAAGACTATGCAAAAGCTGAAAAATATGCCGACATTGCCATGCAGGACACTGCTATGCGCAAGCAGGCAGAAACCTTCAAATACGCCATGGCGGAGCGTAATCTCAAAACACACGCCGACTCATTGGCCTTTGCCAAGAAGATGAAGGCAGAGTATGACAAGGACCAAAACAACGAATCGGTATTCAGTATACTGTGTAGTATTTATAGCGGACTGGGCATGGGAAGCCAGCTTAAGGACGTTATTGATGCCAAAATAGCCAGGGATCCCAAGAACTTTACAGCGTGGGCTATGAAAGGTCAGTCAATACTCAACGCCAATACAACGGCTAAAGACCCGAACTGGGACGAGTGTATTGATGCCTTTAAGCACGCATCCGAAATTCAACCAGACAATTCTGTTGTGCTCACTTACCTGGGATTTGCCATCAATTCCAAAGCAGCGCAGGCCAATGGTAACCCTGAACAGCAGAAGCAACTGTTTAAAGAGTCGCTCGGTTTCCTGGAGAAAGCCAAGCAACTTGACCCGAATCGCGAGAAGAGTAACTGGGCATATCCTCTCTATCAGAGCTATTACGTTGTGTATGGTGGCAATGATGCCCGCACCAAAGAGCTGGAGAACCTTGTAAAAGGCAATTAAATATTTGGGAAACGGCAACTGAACGGTTAATTGATTGTTGTTTCGTTTGCAGCAGACAACAGTTTTATAGCTAAACGATAATTGTTTCGTTTGGCATAGACAACGAGCTGTTCCGCAGAAGTTGTTAGAATATTTTTTGTACCCCCACTTCGTTTTTTTCAATAGAAGAAAATGGAGTGGGGTTACTGTTTCAACGTGCTTTATATATATTTTGCACGCTATTTTTGCCTGTTACGCATATTTATACTACCTTCGCACGCTATTAAGGCCCGTATTGGCTGATGCAAAACTTAGAAATTGATTGAAGATGAAGGTCCTGAAAATTATTTATACACTCCTGCTTTTGCTTACAATGATGCCGGTAATGGCCCAGAAAAAAGAGATAAATATGGCACGAAGCTGGGTAAAGGCAGGCAATAATCTTGATAAAGCAGAGCTGTCAATGATGACCTTGCTGAAAGATTCGGCCAACCGTACGAATGAAAAAATATGGGGTATACTCTTTGAATCGCTTCGCAAACAATACGCATCGGGCAACGAAAAGCTCTATTTGAAGCAGAAATATGATACAACATCGCTGTTCAATATTGCTTCCAGGATGTTTACTGTTATGGCTTCTTACGACAGCATTGATGCCTTACCCGATAAAAATGGCAAAGTAAACCCGAAGTATCGCAAGGATAATAGTGCCATGCTTAACAGCTTACGTCCCAACTTGTACAATGGCGGTCTGTTCTTTATACGCAAGCAAAACTACGCCTCGGCATATCAACTTTTCAATCAATATATTGAAACCGCTCATCAACCACTCTTTGCAACATACCGCTATACAGAAAAAGACAAGCGACTTCCCGAAGCAGCCTATTGGTCAGTATATTGTGCTTATAAGCTGAAAGATACGAAAAAGACCCTGCATCACACTTATTTGGCACTGAAAGATACGGCTCATTACGAGATGATGCTGCAATATCTGGCAGCTACTTACAGGCTTGAGGGCGATTCAGTACGTATGCTTGAAACCCTGAAAGAGGGCTTTTCACGTTATCCTCATTCTGCTTTCTTCTATCCTCACTTAATTGATTATTACTCGAAAAAGCAACAATGGGGCGAGGCTCTTGCGCTTACGAACGATGCTTTAAAAAAGGATAGTTTGAACGAAAGGTTCTTATTGGCCAAAAGTTCTGTACTTTTAAACTTAGGCCAATATAAGGAAAGTTATCAAATAAGCAAATCGTTGTTACAGCGTAACGACAGTTTAACGGAAGCAAATCTCAATGCAGGGCTTGCCTTATTTAACCAGGGTGTTGACCTTGACAAAACGCCCACAACCAGTTCACATCAGCGTCGCGACTTCATTAAATTCTATCGTCAGGCCCTTCCTTATTTAGAGAAATACCGGAAATTTTGTCCCGACCGGCAGGATAAATGGGCATTGCCGTTGTATACCATTTATTTGAACCTGAATATGGGCAGGCAATTTGACGAGATTGACAAATTATTGAAACAATGAACTTAAACGAACTCACTGCCAGGTTAGGCATAACGCCTAACGAAATGCAAACGGCGGTATATGAAAACTTTTCTGAAGGCGACGAAAATTTAGTTGTATTAAGTCCGACAGGCACTGGAAAGACGTTAGCTTACCTAATACCTGTTGCGCAAAAAATTGAAGAAACCAACGATAATCTGCAAGCCATTGTTGTTGTTCCCGGGCGCGAACTGGCCCTCCAATCGGCTACGGTGCTGAAGAATATGGGAACGGGGCTTCGTGCTTGTGCCTGTTATGGTGGCCGGCCAACGATGGACGAGCACCGCCTTTTGCGTCAAATTCGCCCGCAAATCATGTTTGGAACGCCCGGCCGACTGATTGATCACATTGACAAAGGCAATATCGGGACCGACAAAATACGGTTTATTGTCATCGACGAATTTGACAAATGTCTTGAAATGGGTTTCCAAAACGAGATGGCTTCGTTGATGCAAAGGCTCCCCCACAGGGCACGACGCATATTCCTTTCGGCTACCGATTCTGAGAACAATGCGAATAACGGTGAGGAGAAATGGGTGTATAAGGATCGCGAAATGCCTCATGAGCTGTCATATAAAAACTTTAAACGTATTGATTTTAGGGCTGAAAACGATGCTGTTTCCAATCGAATTAAGGTGTTTTCAGTGCTTAGTCCTACGAAGGATAAACTCGAAACGTTGGAACGTTTGCTAAAGACATTGGGGGACGAAAGCACCATTGTCTTCCTCAATTATCGTGAAAGTGTAGAACGCACAGCCGCTTTTCTGCGCGAAAAGGGCTTTGTGTTGAGTGTATTCCATGGCGGGCTTGATCAGCGTCAGCGTGAGGATCAACTCTTCAAATTTTCGAATGGGTCGGCACCTGTCATGATAAGTACCGACCTTGGAAGTCGTGGATTGGACATCCCTGATATACAAAACGTAATACATTATCACCTGCCCGAAACGCCAGAAGCCTATGTTCATCGCGTAGGACGGTCGGCACGGTGGGATAAAGACGGCAGAACTTTCTTTATATTAAACGATAGTGAGCATATTCCTGAATATGTAAATGCTGAAGTTGCCCATTTTATTATTCCTGAAGCAGGTAATAATAACGTGCCCTTACCGAAAATGACCACTCTTTATATCGGCAAAGGCAAGAAAGATAAAATATCTAAAGGCGATGTGGTAGGCTTTTTATGTAAGGCGGGAGGCATCAGTTCGCCGGATATTGGACGCATTGATGTTCGCGACTATTACACGTATGTTGCCGTTGTCCGCGATAAGGCAAGGCAAGTAATCAGGCAGGCCAATAACCAGAAAATCAAAGGACATAAAACAATTATTGAAGAAATAAGATAGTACATGTCAGCCCATGCTGTACGGTTTCTGATATAATGTAGAATGTAACAGCCCGAAATGTTTGTGGCATTTTGGCGGATTTGCGATTGTATTATGGGCTAAGGCTCATCGTTCGACGGCCGTCAGCAGCGTTGCCGG
>CALIIG010000188.1 GCA_938018155.1 uncultured Prevotella sp. | reverse complement strand
ACGTAACAATTGTTACGCACCTGAAGAGAATCGGGATTCAACAGCTCATGGAAGTCTCTTTCATCAGCAGATGGGTTTTCAACGAAGAAGAGACGGTCGTATTCGCGAACCTCTGCCTTCACACAGTCGTTGGCATTTACCCAATGGAGCGTGCCCTTTACCTTGCGATCAGAGCCGGGCATACCGCTTTTGCTGTCGGGATCATACACTGCCTGAATTTCAATAATATTGCCTTCGGCATCCTTTGTGCAACCAGTACACTTAACAATATAAGCGTTTTTTAGGCGTACTTCCTTGCCTGGGGTCATGCGGAAAAACTTTTTTGGAGCATCTTCCATGAAGTCGGCGTGCTCAATCCACAAGTCTTTTGAGAATGAAATTTCGTGTGAACCCGCAGTCTCGTCTTCTGGATTGTTAATAGCCTCCATCATTTCGGTTTTACCTTCAGGATAGTTTGTGATGACCAGTTTTACGGGATCAAGAACGGCTGATACACGTATAGCTTTTTTGTTAAGGTCGTCACGTACGGCAGCTTCAAGCAGAGCCACATCGTTAAGCGCATCAAATTTGGTATAACCTATGGAGCTGATAAAGTTCTTTATCGATTCAGGCGAATAACCACGGCGGCGCATTCCGCAAAGTGTGGGCATGCGGGGGTCGTCCCATCCATTAACCAAATGTTCGTCAACAAGCGTATGAAGTTTGCGCTTTGACATGACAGTATAGGTAAGATTAAGCCTGTTGAACTCGATTTGGCGCGGGCGGAAGTCGTCCATTCCCTTTTCTGCAGTACCGTCATATTGTTTCAGGAAGTCGACAAACTTATCATAAAGTGGACGGTGAGGCACAAATTCGAGCGTACAAACAGAGTGGGTTACCCCTTCAAAATAGTCGCTTTGTCCGTGTGCAAAGTCATACATGGGATAACAATGCCATTTTGTACCTGTGCGATGGTGAGGTGTTTGGATGATGCGATACATGATAGGATCGCGGAAGTGCATATTAGGATTGGCCATATCGAGCTTGGCACGCAGCACCATAGAACCCTCAACAGCCTCGGGTGTGTTCATTTTCCCGAACAGTTGCAGGTTTTCTTCCACGGGGCGATCGCGATATGGGCTTGCCGTACCTGCCGTTGTTGGTGTACCTTTTTGCTCGGCAATTTGTTCGGCGGTCTGCTCATCAACATAGGCATAGCCTTTACGAATCATCCAAATAGCAAAGTCCCACAGCTTCTGGAAATAGTCAGAGGCATAGAAAATCTGCCCCCACTCGAAGCCGAGCCATTGAATATCACTGAGGATGTTTTCTACATATTCGGTATTTTCTTTTGATGGATTGGTATCGTCGAAGCGTAAATTGCATACTCCATTGTACTTTTTGGCTATACCAAAGTCCATGCAGATAGCCTTTGCATGTCCTATATGTAAATAGCCATTGGGCTCTGGGGGAAATCGTGTTTGTATTCGGCCACCGTTTTTACCTTTGGCGAGGTCTTCTTCTACAAGCTGTTCTACGAAACTAATGCTTCGTTTCTCCTCATTTCCATTATTTTGTTTGAGCTCCATGATATGTTTTTTGTTTGAAATATACGCAAAGTTACGCAATTTATACTAATATTAATTATTGATGATAAAAATTTATGGAAAAAAGTTACAGAAACATTTGCATCTTTAATAAAGATATATTACCTTTGCTAATGTTATCCTGAATACAATCTTTTACCTTAAAAGGGACTAATACCTATTGAGTAAAGTGGCACTTGCTGTGAAGCAGGTGCCATCTTTTGTTTATATATATTAATGTGTAATATTTAAGGGAGAGGGCAGGATAGCGCAGAATATCCCTGTTATTTAATACCTCTTTGATTTAGCGCGGCTGCGTATCGGCGTGCATTTGCCATGTGTTCGGCATAAGTAGATGCAAAGTTATGGGTACCGCTAAAGTCTTCTTTGGCGCACATATACAGGTAATTATGGTGATCCATATTCAGTACGGCATCAATTCCTGCAATGGAAGGAACGCGAATTGGCCCCGGAGGAAGCCCCGGATTCTTGTACGTGTTGTAGGGACTCTTGATGGAGAGCAGATTGTTGTAGATGCGTTTGAGTTCGAAACGCTTCCAAGCAAATTTTATCGTGGGGT
>CALIIG010000187.1 GCA_938018155.1 uncultured Prevotella sp. | reverse complement strand
TACGCGTTGCTGACGGCCGTCGAACGATGAGAAAAACAGCATAAACAAAAAAAGAACCGCTCCTAAGCGTCTTAACGATACGGAACGGTTCCTCAATGATAAGCCTGTAAACGTCTTGTGAAGACAATACAAGGCCCGGTTAAAAAGGCTTACAGCTCGAACTTATAGCCCAGGGTAAGCTGGAAAACACTGTTGCGCGGGTCGTAATTTTTCAGTGCATGGGTAAGCCCCCAGTTGTAGCGTGCGTCGAGTACAACATTGTTATATTCGTACGACATGCCTACAGGGATGGTGAAATCAACGGAGTTTGCCTTAATGTTCAGGCTCTGGGTGCCACTTCCTGCAATGCCATTGGTTGAAGCTTCAACGGTGCTATGTATGTTGAAACCGGGCTGCACGCCTAACTTTACGGCAAGCCCCTTCAGCACATAAACGTTTGCCATAACAGGAATATTGATGTAATCCTCCTTTAAGGTAACCTTTCCGGCCTGGGTCATACCCAATATTTGAACGCTCTTGTTATACTTACCGCCCTGCATTGAGTAAATCAACCCGCCGCTTACACTGGCTATATCGGCTACCTGATATTCTAATTCGGCACCAGCTGCAAGGCCAATGCGGGGGTCAGAACCCTTCATATCCGTTAGGCTTGCTACGTTCATGCCCATTTTTGGCTGA
Source organism: uncultured Prevotella sp. (assembly GCA_938018155.1). Classification (GTDB taxonomy): domain Bacteria; phylum Bacteroidota; class Bacteroidia; order Bacteroidales; family Bacteroidaceae; genus Prevotella. The sequence continues at coordinate 5,483 of CALIIG010000187.1, read as the reverse complement.
ATAGTTACGGTACCAACTGCATGTTGTGCATAAGCGGCTGCAGAAGCCAGTACGACCGTTAAAGTCAATAAAATCTTTTTCATTGTGCGTTTTGTTTTAAGTTATACAATATAATCTTTCTGTAATTTTGTTTAAAGCTGTGGCAAAATTAAGCCTCTTCTCCGAATCCTAAAAGGATAAATCCCTATATAGCGTAGGGTAAATCCCTAAATAGAGTATCGGGAAAGAGGCTCTTTTATGATATTCTCGTATGAGAATAACCTCGTTTAGAAGTTGTAATATAAGCCAAATTGAATGTTGTTACCGTTTACACCCAACCCCAATGCGTGTACATTGTTGTTGGGTCCTTCGGGGTTAACAGCTTCGTAACCGAGGAAACCTACCTTACTTACAACGCTGAAGTGCTTGCTAAGGTTTAATGCAAGCCCGGGCTGAAGGCCGATATGGAATGCCGTAAAGTCAGTATGGGCTACACTACCGGATGCAAAACCAATACCACCATCAACAAAAAGGCTTACCAATTTTGTTTAAATCGTGATTTTATGGTTATGGCAGCATTTCTTGATTCATATAGTTTTTATCGCGGTTTTAGAAATTTTTAAGTGGGTATGGTGTAACAAAGGCGTTTCTTAATCGTGCAAAATTCAGAAGGTTGCTAAAAGTAGGGTCGGCAGATAACGTTGTTGTGTTGCCCGTTAGCAACAGTTGACGGCGTGCCCTTGTGAGGGCAACGTTGAGCTTCCGGTCAATAATGTGGCCGTCTTCCTGAAAGCTGTTTGATGTCAGGAAGTCGAGCTGATAACGCCTTTGTATCGTAAAGCTGTAAATAATTACATCGCGTTGCGAGCCCTGATAACGCTCAACGGTATCAATGCTCACGCTTTCGAGTGCGGGAATATGCAACGCTTCAATCTCCTTTCTTATCATAGCTATCTGGTTCCGGTACGGAACGATGACGCCTACAGTCTTTTCAGGGTCGAACGCTTCGCCGTAAAAGCGGTGTATTCGCCGCAGCAAGTCGGCTACAATATGTGCTTCCGAGGCGTTCACCTTGTCTGAAACCTCGGGCTGCAAGCATGGTTTTGAAGCAAAAAAAAGCAGTCGGTGTGCCTTCAGAAGGTCGTCAACGCCGTCTTCTGACGCTGCCGTGTAGCCCAGTTCCTGCTCTTTTTGGTGCTTCAATGGCACGGGTTCGATGTGCTCTGCAAAGTAAAAGGCCTGGCCTGGAAAGGCTGCAATGTCAGGGTGCATGCGGCCCTGACGGTGCAAAGTGTCCATAAAGTCGGTGCGACCGGCCTGTTTTTCATGACGGATAAGCCGCTCGAAGAGGCTTCCTTTGCATGTCGTCAGGCCTATGTCGCGCAGCAGCGGGTCGGTCACGGCACTGTCGTTGTCGTTCTGTTGCACCACGGCGGGCAGCTGTTTATAGTCGCCAATAAGAATGAATTTGTCGATATCGCATACCGGTTCGCCTCCTGTTGTCTGCCCTCCGCGATGCGATGACAGCAGCCCTATGATGCCGGGTTCGAGAATTTGTGACGCTTCGTCGACGATTGCAAGGGAGAAATGGCGCAGGTTAAAGATGTAGTCGCGCGACTGTATCATCGATGTTGTTCCCACAATTACCCGTGCACGGCCTAACTTTTGCCTGATATGCTCGAGCGTCGGGCGGCTACCCACAACGCTCGACAGCAAGAATGGCTCGTAGGCCACGGCACAACTTAGCTTGCTTCCTATCCTGATGAAGTCTGCTCCGGCCTCTACAAGCATGCCGCATATTTCGTCAACGGCGCGGTTTGTGTACGCCATGAGCAGTATTCCACCCTCCGGACACGTCGCCAATTGCTCCTCAACGAGAAACCTCAGTGCCATCGACGTCTTGCCTGTACCCGGCGGACCCACGAGCAAAAAATAGTCAAGAGCCTGCTTTGCTTTCGTTAAGACAGAGTCTAATGCCTCATTATAGCTTTGCGATAACGTCACACGGGTATCGGCTTCAGGCTCACGTTGGCTTAGAAGAAGGGCCTTTCGGCGGGCCGTTGACGTTACGAATGTGTATAAAGCACGTATGCCTGCGCTCCCCCCCACGTCGCTGCCTGCGTGCTCAATGCACCAAACCCTCTGCCCTCCGCGCCGTGCCATCGACACGTTTTCGCCGTCCGTCACGTTGTATGGCAGCTTTTCGAAGATGTCTGCATTCTGTTGTCCGTCGGTCAGTTTTACGGTAACGTTGCTGCCGTTCAGCGCAGCGATACCGCCTTTAAACAGTAATGCCTTGCGCACATCGGGCTCTTCGTTCTCCGGATACGAGTAAAGGTAAACCATATCGCCCCGCCGAAAGTTCGGCAGAAAGTCGTTTCCCTGGTCAGGAACAGCCAGCGTGATGAGGTCATAACCGTTTGATTCGCCGCCGTCGACGTCTTTCTCCTTATTAATAATAGTAAGTTTGGTGTAGATATTACCCGTTTCCCGCTTCTCGGTGAGGGGCATGTTCCAGAGGTTTGCCACGCTGTTGCCCATGCCTTCGCTTACTCCAACTTTCGACATGATGTTCTCACGAACCACAAATTGCATCATGCGGCAGAAGTAAGCCTGCTCTAAGGGCGACATATTTTGCAGCGGAACGAGCACTTCCTGTAACGGAGGGAGGAGATAATGCTCATAGAAAAAGCCGCTCATTTCTGCAGTATTCAGCGTCTCGGCCGTCAGCAGGGGCAGCAGATGCTGCGGTCCACGCTCGGCAATGTCGAAATCAAGGGCTACTGCTTCGTTGCGAAACCGCAGGGCTTCATACACAAGAGCCATGAGGTTGGCCACGCCAAGCAGTCCGTCGGGCAGCGCATAGCGCGAGTAAAGCAAGCGTATATCGGTGTTGGAAAGGTTGAAATTGTAGAACAAAATGCCGTAATAGAGCAGCACCTGCACATAGTGTTTCTCAACCGTTAGCGTGCCATGGCTGTTACGTATGGCGCGTTCGAGGAAGATGTTGCGTCCCGATTTCTGCTCGACAAGCAGGCGAAGGTCGGTCGTCATCAGGTCAACGCGCCCCTGAATGCCCAGTTTTTCGCAGATAAATGTTGGCTCAAGCACGGCCTTTGACAGGTCATAGTGCTGCCGAAGCTCGGCTATAATCTGTTGCAAATGCTCAATTTGCGTGGCTGCGTCCTGTTTAAAGCCAGCGGCATCAAAGGCCGGACACGTGGCGTATTCGAGGGCTTTTTCACGGAAATTGCGCATCAGCGTGCGGCCTGCATTGAAGCAAGACTGATTGATAATGTCGTCGAGGGCGCGCCCTGCAAAGTTACCGAGCAGTATTGCCTGACTGTTTGCCCGCTCGTTCATGCGGCTGACGAGGTAGGATAACGGATGATGGCCATAGTCGTTAAAGCACGAAGCAATGGTGCTGATGTCGAGCAGACAGTCGGGTTCAACAATAATCAGGCGCGGTGTAACGGTGTTTCCCTCCACCTGGCAGCCCAGAAGGTTCAGGTGCATGCCCGTGCGCAGAATGTCTTTCAGATATTGCATGCGGGCGTGCTGGCTGTCATCGTTGTACCTTACGGTCATGATGGTTTGCTCGCGCTCCTCATCTACCACGACGGTTATCGTGTCGTCGTCCCACCCCTGCACAATACAGCGTTTGTCGGCAGCGTTTACGTGCAGGCTCTTTGCTGCTTTCTGCGGTCCGTGTGGCAGAAGTTTCGTCAGGTCTTCAGGCAGTCGGGCACCGTAAATTCTGCTTACCAGACCGGCCAATGCCTGCGCATCATAGCGCAGATCGTCGGCCGAAAGGGCGTCGCTGTGGTTGGAATGGCGGCGCATGCGGCGTATGGCGGCGGCCTCTCCGGCGGGTATATGGAGCATGCGCACGAGGCTTTCAACCTGCGAATTCAGGTCACCGAAGCCGTAATGCGTGCCTTTCAGTCCCTCGGCGCAGGCGATGACGAGCGTCTCTTGCAGCGTTTTGTTGACCACTGCAGGCTTAACGTCTGTGGCCGTAAGCACGAAGCGTATGCGCGAAAACAGCTCGGCGGCATCGTCACTGCGATTGTGCAGCGAAGTTTTTGTGTGTTTATTCAAATTTGTTTCAGATGTTGTCTGAGGCATAAAAGGGCGATATGATCGAATCATGATTATAATAAGGTGTCGGCATCGTGCCCGTCAGGACCATACGTTACGTTGTATTCCCATCGGATGAGCCGCTTTTTCAGGTCGGCACCCCAGTGATATTGTCCCGTGGTGCCGTCGCTGTGTATCACGCGGTGGCACGGAACCAGCACGGCTACAGGGTTGCGGGCTATGGCGCTGGCTACGGCACGCACGGCCGCGGGCTGCCCTATGGCACAGGCCATCTGCCGGTAACTTACGGTCTGCCCGAACGGAACGTGCTGCAATGCCGCCCAAACCTTCAGCTGAAAAGCCGTGCCGCGGAGGTCGAGAGCGATGTCTTTTCTATGCTCTTCAAACATCATTTTCACTACCTTGCATGCCATTTCGTCGTTCTGTGTGGCACGCACGTCGCTGTTCCAGCACCTGCGAAACTCGTCAAAAGCCTCATGCGGGGTGGTGGTTACAAACTGTAAATAACAAATTCCTGCCGCCGTCCGCGCAACAATCAGCTCACCAAAAGGGCTTTCTGCAAAGCCATATTCTGTTGTTTCCATTGTTTCGAACTTTCGATGATGCAGCCGGCCTGCTACGATGACAGAACCGTTGCCACACCGTTACTGCTTTGAGCAAAGATAACCATTTTGCAACGAAACCCCGTCTGCAGCGTGCAAAAACTCGCAGTGTGGGCTTGCAAATTGGCAGAAAAGCCGTAAATTTGTCCTCCGCGTTTAAAAATCAGAAATAAAAACCATATATGACACGAGAAGATTTAATGCGCCGCGCTATTGCTTTAAGTGAGGAAAGCGTAAAGAATGGGGGCGGACCGTTCGGTGCTGTCGTCGCACGCGACGGTGTTATACTGGCTGAAGCCTCAAACAGTGTGACCATTGATACCGACCCTACCGCCCATGCCGAGGTCAACGCCATACGTAAAGCCTGCTTCCGAATGAAAGCAATCGATCTCTCCGGCTGCGAAATCTATTGCAGCTGCGAGCCTTGTCCCATGTGCTTTGGTGCTATTTACTGGGCACGTATCGACCGCATTTATTATTCGAACAACCGCAGAGATGCAGCCCGCATCGGCTTCAGCGACAACTTTATCTACGATGAGATAATGCTTGATGCCTCACAACGCGAAAAACCTATGCTTGAATTACTCCCCGAAGAGGGCAAGAAGGCCTTTGAAATGTGGACTGAAAAGGCCGACAAAACTGAATATTAATTTTCCCTTTTCATTCTTCCGGCAAAGGCATTCCGGCCTTTTACCCCATAACTTGCACCGTAACGATTACATCTTTATGGTGTAGGGCTTGTTGTTCGACGGCCGTCAGCAGCGTGTATGACGACCGTCGAACAATGCGTATGACGGCCGT
>CALIIG010000186.1 GCA_938018155.1 uncultured Prevotella sp. | reverse complement strand
GACCTTTATAAATTTTGAAAAATGAGGGCGAACAGTTGAACAGATAGACGGCAAAGCACGATGCTGCCACCTTATTGACAATGGAATTATGAAACGAGAAGCTGCGGAAAAGGAGGAACAGTGCAATGGCTGCTGCAATGACAGGCAGGGAAGTATTCTTATACCAGAAGGAAAAACCGGAGGAATCGTTGTGCAAGATAGCCATTCCGCCCATAAAAGCAATGGCTACACATAAGACCAAATAAGCCATGGCGGAGACCCATCGCGGCAGGCGGGTAAAACGTTTACCATACAGACGGAGCCAACGGCCAACGAAATAAAGGAAGACGAAGGTAAGAACCGAGTCGCCTTCGTCACCCCAAAGCCGATTGTTTCCATACCATCCCCAGATGCTCTGCACAAGGGCATACAACACGATGACGACGAGAAGAGGCGTGCCTTCGCCCCATTGGGAGACGCGATGATGGAGATATCCTATCGTCTTGTTGAGCACAGGCGAAAGCAAATAGAGCAGCAAATAAGACCATGCAAACCAGTAAGGGTCCATCACGACAAGGTGCCCCACGTATCGTGGCGTCGGAGGCAGGTCACGATCAAAGAGCAATGACACGAAGTAAAGCACGAAAGTGAAAAACCATACTTGGAAAAGGAAACCGGCCAGACGGCGTTTCCGGAACCTGATACCGTACCAGCCTGATATCAATACAAACACATCGACGGCAACGATACACAACGATTCGAGAACCATCTGCCCCCAGGCACGCGGCGCATCTTCAAGGAAGTCTGCATGTTCAGGTGCTCCGACGCCTAAGAAATTGGCATGCAGTATCAATATCATCACCATGGCGACGATGCGTAACAGCTCAATTTGAGAGTCGCGAACGGCAGCATGGGGCTGCAATTGCTTCGAAAAGTCTGTCATTTTTTACGCTTCGGGTAAGACAAAAAAGGGCCATGGACGAGAATCCATGACCCTGACTTATATGTGTTTATTGCCAAATTACCGCACGATTACATCAGCAAGCCGTTACGTTGGCAACATACTCTGAATTAATCAGCAGAAAGACTGAAACGCTTGTATGCGCAAATCTTCAAACCACCCTGCTTGGTAAGCCACTGTGCAACGCTCTCCTTGTCGCCGTCTCCAAACTGGAACTCCTGGTCAACAAGGCAATTTTCTTTAAAGAATTTGGCCATACGACCCTTCGCAATGTTCTGAATCATGTTCTCATTCAGATTGGCAGCAGCCTGCTCGCCAACAGTTTTCTTAATCTCTACCGCCTTATCGGCATCCTCTTGTGACAGCCAGCCTTTGGTAACATTGGAAGCAATGTGATCCTCTGAGTCAACAAGGTTAGCATTAATACCTGCTTTTTTCAGGGCAACATTTACCTGACGCTCGATCTGTTCTTCTTTTGTCTTCTGGATAGCAACGCGTAATTCCTCATCCTTTACTTCCTGAGGAACGCTCGATTCGTCCAATGCGACGGGCTTCATAGCGGCTACTTGCATGGCGATTTTGTGGCCGGCGTCTTCGTTTGCGCCGCTAAGCTGAACCATTGTACCTAAGGTATGGCGACCCATATGGTCGTAAGTGTAGATGTTTTCGCCTTCCAAGACGTTGTAACCATCCAGTTCCATCTTCTCGCCTACGACGCCGGAGCGACGTGTTACTGCTTCAGCAACAGTAGTTCCATCGGCTAATTTCAGCGCGTTTACCTCATCAAGGGTATGCGCTTTCGCAGCAATTGCTGCGTCAAGAATATCTTGTGTAAGCTGAACATAGTCAGCACCGTTGGCAACAAAGTCCGTTTCGCACTTAAGAGCAAGCATTGCAGCAAAGCCGTTTACGTTCTTAACGAGCACACATCCGTTTGATGTTGTACGGTCAGAACGCTTTGCAGCGATTGCCAAACCACGCTCACGAACCAGCTCTACAGCCTTATTGATATCACCATCAGCCTCTGCAAGAGCCTTCTTACAGTCTTTCATACCGGCACCTGTCATCGTGCGGAGCTTCTTGATGTCTTCAATTGTAACAGCCATAATATAATTTTCTTTTAATGTTTGATTTGTAATTTAGTAGGATTAAAAACAATAAGGTCCTATCAGATTGACGCAGGGTCTTGTCCGATCCTACCAATCCAATAAGACCCTACATCAAAATGTATTTATTCTGCCTTTGCTTCCTCAGCCTCTTTAGCCTCTGCAGCGGGAGCCTCAGCCTTTGCTTCTTCAGCAGCTGCCGGCTCTTCCTTGCGGGTACGACGGCTACGACGCTTTCCCTCGGCAGCCTCTTCAGCCTGCTCAGCCGATGCTTTTTCATCAGCCTTTTCAGCCTTATGCTCGGCCATTCCTTCAGCAACAGCACCACAAACAGCGTCCAGGATTACCTCAACAGAATCCTTAGCGTCATCGTTTGCCGGAATAACGTAGTCGATATTCTTAGGATCAGAGTTCGTGTCAACGATGCCAAATACCGGTATTCCAAGGCGATTGGCTTCCTTTACAGCAATGTGTTCCTTCATCACATCGACAACAAAGAGAGCTGCCGGCAGGCGAGTCAGGTCGGCAATTGAGCCTAAGTTCTTCTCCAATTTAGCGCGCTGACGGTTAATCTGCAAAATCTCGCGCTTTGAAAGATTTGAGAATGTACCGTCGTTCATCATCTTATCGATGTTCGTCATTTTCTTGACGGCCTTACGAATAGTAGGGAAATTGGTGAGCATACCGCCCGGCCAGCGTTCAATTACATAAGGCATGTTTACCGATGCAGCCTTTTCAGCTACGATGTCCTTGGCCTGTTTTTTAGTAGCAACGAACAGAATCTTTCTGCCGCTCCTGGCTATTGCCTTCATAGCCTCAGCAGCATCGTCAATCATTGCAACGGTTTTGTTGAGGTCAATAATGTGTATTCCGTTACGCTCCATGAAGATATAAGGAGCCATTGCCGGGTTCCACTTGCGCTTTAAATGGCCGAAATGGCATCCGGCCTGAAGCAATTGGTCAAATGTTGTTCTTGACATTGTCTTTTCTTTTAAATGTGTTTACTTTCTTTTTTAATTCTAAATTTGCTCAGAATCAGCCGGCAAGTAACCATCTCATGGGTCTTGCCGGTTTAGATACTAAACGTTCAGCTTCTGTGTTTCTTTTGTTATCATGCAGTGCGGGCGTGGTAAAAGTAACCTGCCCACAATGTATCTGACGAACCAAAAGGCAACCAACAGATTAACGCTTGCTGAATTGGAAGCGGCGACGAGCCTTTGGACGTCCCGGCTTCTTACGCTCAACAGCACGACTGTCGCGTGTAAGGAATCCGTGATCCTTAAGGTTTTTCTTATCTTCGGCGTTTACCTTTACCAGCGCGCGTGCAATAGCCAGACGGAGAGCCTGACTTTGACCCGTATAACCACCGCCGTCGAGGTTAGCCTTTATATCGTATTTCTCAGCAACTTCCAGAAGTTCAAGTGGCTGCTTAACCACGTACTGCAGGATAGCTGACGGGAAGAAGTCTTTGATATCTTTCTTGTTTATTGTGATCTTACCGGTACCTTCTGAAAGGTAAACACGAGCAACTGCGCTCTTACGGCGACCAATAGCGTTTATAACTTCCATCTTTTCTCCTTATTATTTATACTGGTTAATATCGATGTTCTTTGGTTTTTGGGCAGCCTTATTGTGCTCAGCACCTTCGAAGATAAACAGATTGTCCATCAAAGAACGGCCCAAAATACCTTTTGGCAGCATACCCTTTACTGCATGACGCAGCATTTTGTCGATACCATTCTTACGTGTACGAAGATCGGCAGGCGTGTTAAAACGCTGTCCTCCCGGGTAACCAGTATAACGAGTGTAGAGTTTATCGGTTTCCTTCTTACCGGTGAAGCGAACCTTTTCTGCATTAATGATGATTACATTATCGCCGCAATCTACATTCGGAGTGAAGTTTGGCTTGTACTTTCCGCGAA
>CALIIG010000185.1 GCA_938018155.1 uncultured Prevotella sp. | reverse complement strand
GAATTGCTGCCCGAATGTACGATTGTGCAGGGCGAATAAGTGCAACCAGGGAATAAGACAAATGAGGAGAACGGCCATTGTCGCTCTCCTCATATTGGGTATTCAACGTAATAAGACAGGGGTTACATTTTGGTAACAATCCCTTTCTTCGATTCTTTCAGAAACTTAATGATGTAATCTACTTCCGGGCTCTCTGGTATCTGGTCGCGAATCTGCAACACCGAGTCGAACACACTTGTCTTTCCATGGAACAACAAGCGGTATGCGTTGGCCACATGCTTTTGTACCTTCTCATCAATTCCGGCCGAAGTCATCAGCGTTGTGTTCGGTCCGCCATACTCAACAGGCTTGCCACCTACTATAATATAAGGTGGAACATCTTTCGAGAACGTTGTTCCGGCCTGAATCATAGCCAGGTTTCCCACGCGCGTATGAGCATTTTCGATAACCGATGACGAAAAAATGACGCCGTCACCAATCTCACAACATCCTGCAATTTTGGTGCCATAGCCTGTCACATTGCCGCTGCCCATCCGGGTATCGTGGCTGATATGGGCACCCTCCATGATGAAATTGCCGTCGCCTATCACCGTCTGGCCTCCGGCATGAGTGGCTCTGTTGATCACCACATTTTCGCGAATGATGTTGTTATTGCCAATAATCAGTTCGGTTTTTTCGCCGGTAAACTCGAAGTCTTGCGGCAGCGCGGCCAGCACAGTACACTGGTGAACCTTATTGTTATTGCCCATACGGGTACCGTTCAGCAGGCTTACGAAAGGGAAAACAACACAGTTTTCGCCTATCTCCACGTCGTCTTCAATATACACAAACGGGAAAATCTTACTGCCGTCACCTATCTTTGCCTTGGGCGATACAACGGCCTGGGGACTTATATCACATGCCATAGTTAAATATTCGTTTTGATTTGGGGAAAAGATTCTTATTTAGAGCCGCCGCCCAAAGCCTCGTAAAGACTTACAACGGCTTGCATTTTGGCGAGGTCGTCAGACACTTTCGAAAGCTGTGCATTAAGCAAACTGCTCTCGGCCGTGATTACTTCCAGGTAGGTACTGCCTGCACTGGCCATAAGGGCACGGGTATCATCGACGTTCTTTTTGAGCACTTCTATCTGCCTGGCTTCAATATTGCTCTTCTCAGCAGAGGCATTATACTGAACCAGAGCGTTGCTAACCTCCGACCCTGCTTTCAGAATGCTCAGCTGCCAGGTATTGAAAGCCTGTTGGTAACGGTCGTTGGCTACGCGCAAAGCCGCCGTTAACTGTCCGTTCATAAATATGGGTTGGGTGAGCGATGCCACCGCAGAGAGCAGCAGTTTAGCAGGGTTTACCATACCCTGACCGTTTGAAAAGCCGCCCGAACCCGAAATAGTAATGTTGGGGTAGAAGTTGCTTCGTGCCTTCTCAACATTGTAAAAGCACGACGCCAGTGCCATTTCGTTGGCGTGAACATCGGCACGATTGCTGAGCAGCTGGATGCCAACGCCCGTAGAGAACGACGACGGGAGCTGCTGATTATCCAATGTTCCGCGTGCAATGGCATGGGCAGGCTCGCCAAGTAACAGGCTCAGCGCGTTCTCGCTCTCACGTATTGACCGCTCCAAATCTTTCTTTTGTATCAGAACATTAAGGTAATTGCTCTCGGCTCTCTGCACTGCAGTTGATCGCACACCGGCGATATTTTCGTGCTGAACCTTCATAATGTCCCAGGTTTCCCTGGTTAAACGCTCCATGTTGCCTACAATTTCCATTTGCTTATCAAGCATAAGGAGCGTATAATATAAATTGGCAACGCCGGCTATTAACGATGTACGGACACTTACCTGGTAGTCTTTTGACTGCAGCAATGCCATTTGAGCCGACCGCTTTGCCGCTGTAAGGCCGCCAAAAAGAGATACATTCCAGCTGGCGTTAACGGGCAGCGTGTAGCTCTTTGTTGTCGCATCGTTGAAGCGAGTAATACTGCCTTGCGGCGTGAATGCAAACTGGGGGAGGAAGGATAGCTTCGCAGCCTTAAGCTGTGCCTGTGACATATCCACGTTAAGGGCAGCGTTAAGCAGGTTGGGATTGTTCGATAACGCACGCTCAATCAGGCCCTGGAGTTGGGCATCGGTGAAAACTTCGCGCCACGGTAAGTTGCCAAAGCTCGTGGTATCAGCTGCTACAAGCGTGTCGGTTGCTGAAACAGGGTCGCGCATAATACCGCTCGTTCTGACCTGCGGACGCTCATATTTGCCGTAAAGACTTTTACATCCTGTTACCGATAAGGCTACAAGGCTGCTTAATATAATATGTTTATACAGTTTCATATTGTAATGTTTATTACGGTTTCGCCCTGCCTCCGCAGAGACAGAAGGCAATATCCGTTAATCGTCATTGTCGTTTTTAATCGTAATCTGCTTCGCTTTGCTGGCATATTGAGCCAGTTCTGCCAAAGCCTCGGCATTCTCTTCGTCGTCAAATTTAAGCGGCGTGAACTTCTCTTGCAACCACTGGAAGATACAGAATAACGATGGAACGATGAAGAGTTGGAACAATGTTCCCAAAAGCATTCCGCCCACAGCGGCAGCACCTAACGTCTGGTTTCCGTTCTTTCCTACGCCTGAAGCAAACATCATAGCAAACCGATGATCATTGCCAGCGAAGTCATGAGGATAGGACGCAATCGAGCTGCAGCACCAAGGATGGCAGAGTAACGGATTGCCATACCCGTATGGCGGCGTTCCAGCGCAAATTGCACAATCAAAATGGCGTTCTTGGCCAACAAACCTATCAGCATGATGAGCGAAATCTGCATGTAAATATCATTCGAATGGCCGAAAAGCATCGTAAATAAAAACGCACCGGCCAGACCAAACGGTATGGAAAGGATAACCGATAACGGCTCTCATACTGGGCCGAAAGAATCAAATATACGAAAACAAGGCACAGCAAGAATATCATAGCCGTTGAATTATTGGCCTCTGCTTCTGAACGCGTAAGGCCGGAATACTCGTATCCGTAGCCCATAGGCAGGTTCTGCTTAGCCACTTCTGCACAAGCCTTAAGTGCCTCACCCGTAGTACCTTTCGGCGTAATGTTGATGTTAATTGAGGTAAACAGGTTGAAGCGTGCGATGTTAGAAGGTCCGTATACGCGCTTTAATGTGATAAATTCAGACACCGGAGCCATGCTCCCATCGGCCAAACGAACGTAGATATTCGACAGTCCGTCAGGACGCATACGTGTGGCAGCATCGCCCTGTATCATGACACGGAAGAGCTTTCCATACGCATTGTAGTTGCTTGCATACAGTCCTCCATAGTACCCTTGCATGACAGAGAGCACACTTGCCGGCGATGTCCCGGCCTGTTTACACTTTGCAACGTCCACGTCTACCATGTATTGCGGGTAGTTTGGGTTGTAAGTGGTCATGGCTTTCTGTATTTCTGGCCGCTTGTTAAGGGCAGCAATATAATCCTGTGCCACTTTAAAGAACTTATTTAAATCGCCTCCTGTCTTGTCCTGAAGCGTCATAGAGACACCATTATTCATAGCAAAGCCCGGAATCATAGGTGGTGGAAATGCCAGAATCTGGGCGTCTTTGATAGCCGCTGTTTGCTTATAGATCATGCCTAATACGGACATTGATTCCTTCGGATTGACGAACCAGCGCAAAGGATCTCCTGTAAAGGTTGCCTTAATCTTATCAAAAAAGCCGTTAGAACGCTCGCCGAAGGGCTTCAATTTAATAATAAAGGTAGCCTGGTCTGAGCCTTGTCCGGCGATGAAATTGTAGCCGACGATTTGCTCCCTGCGCTCAATGGCCGGGTTTGTAGCCAGCATACTGTCAATCTCATTGGTAATTTGTGTCGTACGTTCCTGCGATGTTCCAGGTGCTGCAGACACTGTACAGAACAACGTTCCGGTGTCTTCGTCGGGAACCAGGCCCGTAGAGGTGAATATCATACCCAATACAAGCAGTGCAAAACCAGCCACAACGCCGATAGCCGTGGCCACACGGTGGTTGATAACACGCTCTACACCTTTTTTATATTTATTGGTAACCTTCTCAAAAACACGGTTAAAGCCGGCATGAAAACGGTTTACAAAGCTCATCTTCCCTGCGCCTTCCTCTTCCGATTTCGGTTTCAGGAAGATGGCACACAAGGCCGGAGACAGTGTCAATGCGTTGACAGCCGATATAACTATCGACACAGCCATCGTTACTCCAAACTCACGATAGAACGTCCCTGAGGTGCCACCCATGAACGAAACCGGCACAAACACGGAGGCCATAACCAATGTAATAGAGATAATTGCTGAACTAATCTCGTTCATGGCATCAATAGAGGCTGTGAGAGCATTATCGTATCCCTGGTCGAGTTTGGCATGAACGGCCTCAACTACCACAATAGCGTCATCGACAACGATGGCTATTGCCAGCAACAATGCAGACAAAGTGAGCAGGTTTATCGAAAAACCGAACATCCAAAGGAAGAAGAATGTACCCACAAGGGCTACGGGAACGGCTATCATCGGGATAAGCGTTGAACGGAAATCCTGCAAGAATACGTATACTACAAGGAACACAAGTGCCAGCGTAATAAACAGCGTTGTAACCACTTCCTCAATAGATGCGAAGAGGAATTCGGTTACATCCTGTTCTATTGTCACCTTCATTCCCGGTGGCATAGACTTTTGAGCCTCGGCAAGGGCTGCCTTAACATCGGTTGCTATCTGCGTAGCGTTCGACCCTGCCACCTGCTGAACCATACCCATAACAGCAGGTTCGCCGTTGTTTTTCAGGAAAACGCTGTACATTAAAGAGCCTTGTTCTATCTTCGCTACGTCCTTAAGAAACAATGTCTGTCCTGTAGTTTTGCTCGTAAGTATGATGTTTTCATACTCAATTGGCTTCTTTAAACGCCCTTTATAACGCAGCGTATACTCGAAAGCCACATCGCTATTCTCTCCAAACGAGCCCGGTGCCGCTTCTATATTCTGCTCTGCAAGTGCTGCCGATACATCGGAAGGCATCAGCCCGTACTGCTTCATCTTGTCGGGTTTCAGCCATATTCGCATGGAGTAATCAGACATAGAGGGCGACATTACACCACCTACACCATTGACACGTTTCAACAGCGGGATAATATTAATATTATTGTAATTGGTGAGGAATTTGCTGTCGTAGCGACCGTCATCCGTCGTCAACGAGTACATAATAACGTTTGATGTCTGGCGTTTGGTTACGGTAACGCCCACACGTGTAACCTCAGCCGGCAACAGAGCCTGGGCCTGACTTACACGGTTCTGCACGTTAACGGCAGCCATATTGGCATCAGTGCCCTGCTTAAAATACACTGTTATCATGGCCATTCCGGCGTTGGTGGCCTGCGATGTCATGTAAGTCATGTTCTCTACACCGTTGATACTCTCTTCAAGAGGGGTAATAACCGAGCTGGTTACCGTTTGCGCGTCGGCACCTGTATAGCTTGTAGAGACAACAATTGTTGGCGGAGCAATATCAGGATATTGCTCAATGGGCAGCGATACCAGTCCGATTGTGCCCAGCAATACGAGGAAGATGGAGACCACCGTCGACAGAACCGGACGCTTTATAAAGTTTGAAAATGACATTTTTCTGATTTTAAAATGAAAAGATTCTTTGCTTCACTTATAACCCCAAGTCTTATTTCGACTTCATTACCTTTACAAAACCCGCTGCCGTTTCCTGCTTTTCGCCAAGTTTTGCTGCTTTCTTTATCTTCTCATAATATTGTTCTTCGGTAATGGGTTGTATCTTTTCGCCGTCGGTAAGTTTCGTAATGCCGATGCTTACATAGCGGTCGCCCATGTTCAAACCGCCGGTAACCACATAGTTTTTGCCGTCATCCTGCGGATCTACCTGTATTTCTGTATAACGAACCTTGTTGTCAGCACCTACCTTATACACAAAAAACTTGTCCTGAACACTTACTACTGCCTCCTGCGGAACGACAACAGCGTTGTTCGTTACCGTTGGAATGACTATCTGTCCTGCGCCTCCGCTCTTCAGCAAACGGTCAGGATTGGGGAACCTTGCTATCAGTACATACGAACCTGTTGCGGGGTCAATTACGCCGCTCATTTTCACAACCTTTCCCGAATGGTTGTATATTGTACCGTCGGCAAGCCTCAGTTTTACGGCCGGCATTGATGAAATTGCTGCCGAAGCACTGCCCGATGCTTTGGCCATGGCAAGAATCTGGGCTTCGCTCATCGAAAAATACACCTCAACTGTAGATATGTCCGACACAGTGGTAAGGGCGTTGGAAGCACTCACCAGTGCGCCTTTCTTAAACGGAAGACTGCCTACAACGCCTGCCGAAGGGGCCTTAACCGTGCACCATGCCAGCGTTTCCTCAGCCTGTGCAAGGGCTGCAGCGGCCTGGGCTACGGAAGCCCGGGCCGAGGAATACGCGTTTTGGGCCGTAGTAAGCTCATATTGTCCGATGATGTGCTGGTCGAAAAGTTTCTTATTATTAAGGTATGTTACATGAGCCGTATTGGCTTGTGTGCGTGCCGTATTGAGGGCAGCCAGGGCCTGCCGCATCGCCGAGCGGTATGTTTCGCTGTCAATTGTGAACATCACCTGGCCGGCATTTACGCGCTGTCCTTCCTGAACGTACACGGCTGTAATAAAGCCTGACACCTTAGGACGGACGTCAACGTCCTGTATTCCCTTTATCGTGGCCGGATAAGTAGTTTGAAAATCAGTACTCTGTGCACCTACAGTGCGTACTGCAAACAGGCTATCCTGCAAATCGGCAAGACTTCCACCACTCTTCTTACCACAAGAAACGAGAGCAAGAGCTGCCATTGCCACTAATAATAAATTCTTAATTTTCATACCTTTTATGAATTGGATTTCTACAATTTTGAATTGTTTTGTATCAATGTATAACCCTTTACAGGACTAAAACACATTATTTTTCGTCACAAATGTACTAAGATTTGCGTGAACATTAAATTGCATTTTGTGGCGTTTAACATTAATTACCAAAAACCAACTGCACACGGGCGTAAACATTGCATATTGCCTTAGTTTCAGGCATGCCGCTGTTTGCAATGCCGGCTATTGCATGCAGCTGTCCCGGCAGCGTGCAAAACCCTAAGCTCTCACGCTTGTTTCGTGTGGCCGCTACGATGCAAGGCTGATGCCTTTATGGCGTGTACCTCACTGTTCGACGGCCGTCAGCAGCGCGTACGGCGACCGTCGAACAATGGGTGTGACGGCCGTCAGCAGCGTTGCCGACGGCCGCCGAACGATGAGCGGTATGTCATAAACGATAATACCCGGCGGAATTAACGCACAGCCCGTACGGCGGAAAGCTGCAAACTTCATGATACAAAGGGGGAACCGGCACGTCCCGGAACGTTGTGCAAGCCCTGACCTTGCACAGGGAACCATGTCCGCTATAAAACAAAAAAACGGAGAAAAGGAAACGCCATTGTCCTTTCTCCGCAAGCCTGCTATTTTATTACGCTTTTGTATATAAACCGTTGTGTATCAGTATTATTCTGGCATTACAAGTCCCATTTCGGCAGCTTTCTGTTTGAGCAGTGCCATCAGCGGCTCGCGCTCGTTGGGTACACGATTGTCGACAACGGCGTCTTTCAGGGCTGCCTTCAGCTCGCCCACCTCGCGCGAAGGCCTTAAAGCAAACAGCTCCATAATTTCGTTACCGTCGATACACGGCTGTAGCTCGCGCTTGTAATCGCGTTCTTTGAGGTCGGTTATTTTTTCACGAACCAGCCTGAAGTTCTCCAGGAAACGGGCTTTCTTTACGCGGTTCCTGCTCGTTATATCGGCTTCGCACAGCATCATCAGGTCATCAATATCGTCGTCAGCGTCATTTACAAGCCGGCGTACGGCACTGTCGGTTACCTCATCGTCAGCAATGGCGATGGGACGCATGTGTAAATCGACCAGCTTTTGCACATACTTCATCTTCGCATCCATCGGCAGCTTCAGGCGTCGGAATATAACAGGCACCATCTTTGCACCGATAAAGTTGTGGTTGTGGAACGTCCAGCCCAGGGCGTTGTCCCACCGTTTGCTTCGCGTTTTGCCAATATCGTGTAGTAAAGCCGCCCAGCGGAGCCATAGTTTATGCTCTTCGATGTGGTTAATTTCAGCCTCAACCCCGGCCTTTTCAGCGTCATCGGCAGCCCCTTGCAGCCTTTTGTGCAGCATATTCAGCTGGTCACGCTGCGCGTTACAAACGTTGTCGAGCACCTCTAACGTGTGATAGAAATTGTTTTTATGTGCCCGTCCGTTACGCGTTTCAACAATATCGAGGGCCGACAGTTCAGGCAATATCAGCTGAAGCAAGCCGCAACGCTGCAGGTCGACAAAGCCGCGGCTCGGCTCATCGGCCAGCATTATTTTGTTTAACTCCTCTTCTACCCGCTCGCCGCTGATTATTTTTATACGCTCTGCATGGCGTGAAAGGGCATCGAATGTTTCGTCTTCAATATAAAATTTAAGCTGCGTGGCAAACCTTATACAGCGCAACATGCGCAGGGGATCGTCGCTAAAGGTGATGTTTGGTTCAAGCGGCGTGCATATAATACCGTCCTGAAGGTCGGCTATGCCGTTGAAAGGGTCGGTTAACTGGCCAAAACGGGCACGGTTTAAACATACTGCAAGGGCATTGATTGTGAAGTCACGGCGGTTCTGATCGTCCTCTAACGTGCCGTCTTCTACGTGTGGTTTACGGCTGTTGTGGCTGTAACTCTCCTTTCGTGCGCCCACAAACTCGACCTCCTGACCGCGAAATTTTACCTGTGCCGTGCCGAAATTGCGGAACACCGACAGGTGTGCACGCCTGCCAAGCAGCTCTTTAAGCCTGCGGGCCACACTTATGCCGCTGCCCACTACCACCACATCGATGTCGTTTGTAGGTCGTTCAAGAAACAGGTCGCGCACGTAACCGCCTACCACATAGCACTCAAGACCAAGGCCGTCAGCGGCTTCGGATATGCGGTGAAAGATGTCTTTATCAAGGAGTTGCGCCAGTTCGGCATTGCTAAGTAATCGCATGGTGTATCCCGTTATATCGTAGAAAAGCAACTGCAAAGGTAGCAATAAAATATATATACGAGGTGGCGAATATGGAATTAATTGCTATCTTTGCACATGTAAAACCACAGTTATGAAACCATTTTATCTGCTTCTTACCGTCTTCGTTCTGGCTTCGTGCCAGCCTTCGGCCGACGAGCGTGCTGCTCAGGCCCTGCAACGTATCGATTCGCTGTATGAAAGCCACAACTATCAGGCCACGCTCAATGCCATTCGGCAGCTGCGCGGCGAATACCCCAGGGCGATAAAGGCCCGGCAAAAGGCTCTGAAGATATGGCAGGAAGCCTCTCTGAAGCTCGTCCAACAGGACATAGGGCTTACCGATTCGGCCCTTCAGGCAGTTACTGCGCAGTGGAAAGCCGAACAGAATACAGGGCGGCGAAACAGGCTTCGCGCCATGGTCGACTCGCTGCAAGTGCGTTACGACGCCCTCTGTGGCACGGTAAGGGTTATACACAGGAGGCAGCGCGAGCAACAATAAGCCTGCGAAAGTTATCGCGCAAGGGCACATATATAAATAAATTTAGTAACTTTGCAAACAGTATGGCAGAACAAAATACAGAACAACAGTTCAGGGAGGTAATGGCCGAATGCCGTGACCTGTTTGCCAAAAAACTGCACGACTATGGTGCTTCATGGCGCATCATGCGGCCTTCGTCGCTAACCGACCAGCTGTTTATCAAGGCAAAGCGCATTCGTTCGCTCGGCATGTCGGGCCAATCGCTTGTGGGAGAAGGCATAAGGCCGGAGTTTATCGCCCTGGTTAACTACGGTATCATCGGTTTGATACAGCTCGAAATGAAACCCACTACGCACGTTGACATCAACGCTGACGACGCTCTTGCACTGTATGATCGCCATGCAAACGAAACCAGAATGCTGATGACGAAGAAGAATCACGACTATGGCGAGGCGTGGAGAGACATGAGAGTGAGCAGCTATACCGACTTAATTCTTACAAAAATAGCCAGAATCAAAGAGCTTGAAGACCTGAACGGTCAGGCCATCGCATCGGAAGGTATCGACGCCAACTATCAGGATATCATCAATTATGCCGTGTTTGGAGCCATCAGACTGAAAGAATAGGCACGGCAGGGTTTAGAAACGCATACAAAAGCGTGGAACAAAATACAGCAAACCACAACACAACGCCGGCGGATGCCTGTTGTAAACACGACACCGCAGGAACGTTAACGCTGAAACAAAGGCTCGGCAGAGGCAGCGTAAACCTTTGTCGTTTGGCGACGGGACTGGTGTTTGTGTTCTCGGGTTTCGTCAAAGCCATCGACCCTTTAGGCACGCAATATAAGATTCAGGAGTACTTATCGGCCATAGGTTTGGGCGGCATGGTGCCCGATTTGCTGACGCTGGGCACATCAATAGCATTGTCGGCGGTAGAGTTTTGCCTCGGTATTTTCGTGCTTTTTGCCATTCGCCGCAGGCTCTGTTCAAAGATAATGCTGGTGTTTATGGCCGGCATGACGCTGATAAGCCTGTGGATAGCACTGGCCAGTCCGGTGGCCGACTGCGGCTGTTTCGGCGATGCCATCAAACTTTCAAATAAGGAAACGCTGATAAAAGACCTGATATTAATGGTACTTGCCATCGTTCTTTGGAGATGGCCATTGAAGATGTACAGGTTCATATCGAGGTCCAGCCAGTGGATAGCCATCAATTATACCGTTCTTTTTATATTGATAACAAGCCTCTACTGCCTGTATAAGCTGCCCGTTTTCGATTTCAGGCCCTACCATGTAGGTGCTAATATAAAGAAAGGTATGGAAATACCGGAAGGTGCTGAGCAGCCTAAGTTCGTTACTTCATTCTTAATGGAGAAGAACGGTATGCGCAAAGAGTTCAGCCTTGACAATTATCCCGACTCGACATGGCAGTTTGTTGATTCGAAGACAACGCAAATATCCAAAGGCTATGTGCCTCCAATTCATGACTTTTCCATACAGGCATCCGAAGGCGATGACATCACTGACAGCGTGCTTTCACGACGCGGTTATACTTTCCTGCTGATTTCACCGAATCTGGATAAGGCCGATGACGGCGACTTTGGAGCCATAGATGCGCTGTACGAATACGCCAGAGAGCAGGGCGTTCCATTCTATTGTCTTACTGCCTCTACAGAAGAAGCCATCAGGCATTGGGAAGATATTACGGGCGCAGAATATCCATTTTATATCACCGATGAAACGACGTTGAAGACCATTATTCGCAGTAACCCGGGACTGTTATTGCTGAAAAACGGCGTGGTGATGGGCAAATGGAGCCACAACGACCTGCCAACGGCTGATGAATTACAGGGCCCT
The DNA here is from genome assembly GCA_938018155.1 of uncultured Prevotella sp. Lineage (GTDB taxonomy): Bacteria > Bacteroidota > Bacteroidia > Bacteroidales > Bacteroidaceae > Prevotella. The sequence continues at coordinate 6,214 of CALIIG010000185.1, read as the reverse complement.
TTGGAGAAAACAACGATAGGACAGATGCCTGATGACAGCGTAGGGAAAACACTTACACAGGTGTTATTGTGGTTCTTCCTGCCGCTGATTCTGCTCACTTTCGCCGATCGCACATGGGCCTGGAGCAAGTATTTACGACTGAAAATAAGGCAAAAGGAACGCTTTATCGAAGAAAAGACGGAACAAATAGAAAATACATCCAACAAGATTATATCAACTTTTAAAAAAGAAAAGAACAAATGAGAAAGAAAATTGTTGCAGGAAACTGGAAGATGAACGAAAACCTGCAGGAGGGTGTAGCCCTCGCAAAGGAGATCAATGAAGCGTTAAAGGCCGACAAACCCAATTGTGACGTTGTGATTTGCACGCCATTTATCCACCTCGCAAGCGTGGCATCGGTGCTCGATGAAAGCGTGGTTAAGCTGGGTGCAGAGAACTGTGCCGACAAGGAAAAAGGCGCATTCACAGGCGAAGTTTCCGCAGCCATGGTTAAATCAACGGGTGCACAGTATGTCATTCTTGGGCATTCAGAGCGTCGTCAGTATTATAACGAAACTGCAGAAATACTGAAAGAGAAGGTGAAACTGGCACTGGCCAACGGCCTTAAAATCATTTTCTGCTGCGGAGAAACTCTGGAAGAGCGCGAGTCTAACAGGCAAAACGAAGTAGTTAAGGCTGAACTCGACGGCTCTGTATTCAATCTTTCTGCCGCCGAATGGAAGAATATTGTACTCGCTTACGAGCCAATCTGGGCTATTGGAACGGGTAAAACCGCTACCTCTGAGCAAGCAGAGGAGATGCTTGCTTACATACGCTCTATCGTTGCAGAGAAGTATGGCAAGGACGTTGCAGAAGATACTACCATTCTTTACGGTGGTTCCTGCAAGCCAGGCAATGCTGCAGAGCTGTTCGCCAAGCCTGATATTGACGGCGGTTTAATCGGTGGTGCTTCATTAAAGTGTGCTGATTTCAAGGGAATTATTGACGCCTGGAAGAAATAATACTGTATAATTGCCGGCCCTCGGACACACTATTTTCATGAAATGGTGATGCCCCGGGGCCGACTTTCTGATCATATCATTACCCTATTTAGATCATATCATTACCCTATTTAATTGATTTATGAAAAGACTTGTCATTTTCTTTGCCTCTGTTATTTGCATCGTCATGACGGCTCATGCACAGACTTACACCGAACACGTGCAACAACGGCAGCGCGGAAAGGGCACCGTTACCATTACACAAAGCAAGGAAATTGACGACATTGTGAACGGAAAGGCAACCGTTAACAACGAAAAGACCACTACTCCGCTACGTAAACCTGACGCCACAACGACAGGCAAGAAACCACAACAGCCCCAAAACACAACGCGTCCACAACAGCAGGACGACAAGAAAACATCGCGAAAGGAGCCCGAAAAGACTGTCCGCGAACCCGAAAAAGCCCCACGGGAGAAGCCCCGTGAGACACAAAAAGACGAAAATAAGAAAGTCAACGACGAGCCTCGAAAGGCCGAAGACAACAAACATACAGAAGCAAACCGTACACAACAGGACGACGACAACGAGTTTTCCATACCTACTGTGGACATGCGTAAGAAAGTAATGCGCCACAGTTACAAGGTAACGGGCTACCGTGTACAGGCTTTTGCCGGCGGCAATACGCGCAACGACAAAAACCGTGCTCAGCAAATCGGCAATGCAATTAAGATGAATTTCCCCGACCAGCCGGTGTATGTCCACTTCTATTCTCCCCGTTGGATTTGCCGTGTAGGCAATTTTCGCTCGCTGACGGAGGCAGAACGTATGCTCCAGGAGGTCAAAGCCATGGGCTATCACTCGGCTACAATTGTAAAGGGTAAGATTTCAGTGATGTACTAATACGGTGTCGTTTCTGCGCGATTATCATTTTGTAGACGCATGAAAACGATGCCATCACGGCACGAATACAACGCCAGCCATATATTATTAAGGTATTCATGCCACAATAATACAACAAAATTACAATACGATTATATGAATCCAGAAACAGAATTCAGGGACGGTCTCGACGAGTTGGCATCGCATTATCGCGCTGTTCTCGACCTTCTTGGTGAAGATCCTGAGCGCGAAGGCTTGCTCAAAACGCCGATGCGTGTAGCAAAAGCCATGCAAATTCTGACACGTGGCTATACGCAAGACCCGCACAAAGTGCTTACAGACGCACTGTTTGAGGAAAAATACGACCAAATGGTAATTGTTAAAGACATCGACTTCTTTTCGATGTGCGAACACCATTTGCTCCCTTTCTACGGCAAAGCACATGTGGCTTACATCCCCGACGGGCACATAACGGGTCTTAGTAAGGTTGCGCGCGTCGTCGATATATTCTCGCATCGTTTGCAGGTTCAGGAACGACTGACGCAACAAATCAAGGATTGCATCAACGATACACTAAAGCCTCAGGGCGTGATGGTGGTGTTGGAGGCCAAGCATATGTGCATGCAAATGCGCGGAGTAGAGAAGCAAAACAGCATCACTACGACGAGTGCGTACAGCGGTGTCTTCGGTTCGGCAAAGGTTCGTGAGGAGTTTATGAGCCTGCTTCGTGGCGAATCGAAACGTATTTAAATTGTTATCACAATAACTTTAGAAAATAATTCATGTCTCTTTAAAGAATATTCTCCAGCACATTACGAGCTGCTTACAATTGTTCTGAAAAAGAATGATAAGAACCTTAACGTGTTTTTACAATAACCATACCGGGCAAAAGCAAGCACCATAAGCTACAATTACGAAAGGAATATACCGCAGACGCAATTTCTTTAAAGAGCCTTTTCAACCGATTTACATCAGAATATGAAGTTCATTTCATGGAATGTCAACGGCCTTCGCGCTTGTGTCAAGGTGAAAACTGACGACGAAGGCAACGTAACCAGCAAGGGATTTGAAGCTTATTTCAAGGATCTGGATGCCGATTTTTTCTGTCTTCAGGAGACGAAAATGCAGGAAGGACAACTCGATTTGCAGTTTGACGGCTATCGTTCGTATTGGAATTACGCCGACAAAAAAGGCTATTCGGGCACGGCTATCTATGCCAGGCACGAGCCTTTATCGGTAAAATACGGCATGGATATGGACGAACACGACCATGAGGGCCGCATAATTACCTTGGAATATGACAAGTTTTATCTTGTCACTGTGTACACACCCAACTCGCAGGACGCCGAAGTGAAGGGTGGAAAACCCCGCCGGCTTCCCTACCGTATGAAGTGGGAGGACGACTTCAGGGCTTATCTTCTGTCGCTCGATAAGGTTAAACCTGTCATCGTTTGCGGAGATATGAATGTGGCTCACAACGAAATTGACCTGAAAAACCCCAGGACAAACCGCAACAATGCGGGCTTTACCGACGAGGAGCGTGAAAAAATGACCGAACTTCTCAACAGTGGTTTCATCGACACTTTCCGCCAATTACATCCCGACGACGTCACATACAGCTGGTGGAGCTATCGTTTTCGCAGCCGCGAAAAGAACGCAGGGTGGCGCATTGACTATTTTATCGCATCGCAACGACTGCTACCTTCTATCACGTCGGCAAGCATACACACCGAAATTTACGGTAGCGACCACTGCCCTGTTGAGGTAAATATCGACCTCTGAACAGCGTTGGGAGAACACGGCGGCATCGTCAAACATCAATCATGATGCCTTTGTATCGCCACGATAAAAGCGTCGGTTTTGCACTTTAACGCACCCGGGCAATAACATTAACGCGCGAAGCCGGCTACTATAACGCGCTCAGCAGCCGCCCACAACCCGCTAACACGCTTTCCACAAAAACACAAATGGGACAGACACATGCCCATGTCTGTCCCGTTTTATATTGTAAACCATGAAAAAGGTCTGCATTCTCACGAACACAGACCACCGGTCTTCCTATAAAAAACAATTCGTATTTATTGCAAGAGAGATGCTATTTCGCTTACGGGACGCCTTTCCTGGCTGCCGTCCTGGCGTGTAATCATAAAGTAATCGTATACCGAACGGCCTTGCTTATAAACAACAACGGCTACACCTCCATCCCTCATCTGAAGCGTAAAATAGCCGTTTCGCTTGCCGTCAACATACTTACCGCGCAGCTTTTCGCGTCCATTGACGTAATAAGTAGTCACTTCTCCGTTGAGAACGGTGTTGTTATCGTTGTTCAAATCAATAAAGTTGTAGCCGCCTTCAGCACGCAGGGTTCCGTCCATATAAAAGTCCTGAAACACGTCTTCCTTTGCCATGCCGTTGCCTTGCACCTTTAACAGCCTGTAATAACCGGCCTCGTCCGAACTGTTTACGCGCTGATGGTTTGCACCATAAAACAACGTATCGGCAACCACTACGGCATTTTCACTAACACGTGTACGGCCAAAGCCCGAAACGGTTAACAACAACATCATGCTAACTAAAACTATCTTTTTCATTTTTATAAAGCTTAAGAGTTATATTTATTCTTGTTTTATGTCACAAATATAGATAAAACTTATCAATGATTGTTCAGATTTTAACGTTATTTTATCATTATTTTTCATCGAAAGATAAACTATAATCCATTGCCTCACTTTTGATATGAAATTATAATAAAACCGTTGTTTTACTTACACTTTGCAAAACACATTATCTGAAAAGGATGAAAACATAGCACCATCGCTTACATTATGCCACATTTCTACTACAAACAGACCAAAACAAAAAAGCACAAAAACGGCACAGTTGAAATATAATTACAACTAATGTGTAAAATATTTTGATTTTGTTGCCATCTTGATTTAAATCAATTGCATATGCTGTCACTTTGTAAACCCAACGTGCCCGTTTTGTCACAATTCGACAAAACGGGCACGTTTCCTTAGCCATCGTTTTGAAATAACGATTAAGCCGTCAGCCCATAACGCTTAATCATAATTATCATGCCAGACTATTCATTATGTATCACTGTTTATTCCATCTTGAAACGCAAGGGCATCATCATCCTCACACAAACCTTATGGCCGTCGTGCATGCCTGGTGTGAAGCCCGAAAGACCCTTGAAACGCGCGGCAACATAACGGCCAATAGCAGGATGTGAGGGCGAAATCATGCGCATATCGCGTACGCGACCCTCCTTGTCAACCACATAACTGAACAGCACGCGCGCCGAAAGCTCGCCCGTTTCGCGCCAGTCAACCGGTAGCATAACGTTGAAAAGTTTTCGCGTATTTTCCCATCCGCCCGGAAAAACAGGCATGTTTTCCACCTCTTTATAAATGGTATCGCCGTTGAGCGTAAGCGGCAGCGGCTGCATATAAGGGTTTTCGGCAAGCGGCTTGTTAGCCATAAGCTGTCGTGCCCTGCGGCTTAGTGTTTTGCCAAACTTGTCATAAGGCATGTCAACCTCGTAGTTAACATTATCGGTTGGCGTTTGTATCTGCACATGATAAGCAATTTTATCGCCTTTAAGCCATACGCCATCTATCACGCTCTGTTGCATATCTGTGTAGCCGCCATCGATGAAAGGTGCAAAAAGATTGTCGTAAAAATCGGCCGAAATCTGCCCACGCTCAATGTCTTTGTTCAGCATTTCCTGCGAAGTTAGGAGCTTTTGGCTTATCATATCGTATGTAACGTAAAGCGACTGGCGGCGCGGTGTTTCGGCCGAAAGGCTTTCAGGCTTCACCTCTGCCGAAATAAAATAGGATACCCAACGCCCTTGTGCAAACGACTTGAGCTCGGCTTTGAGCGTTGAATAGCAGAACCGCCGGTCGTCGGGAAGGCTTTTAAGCTGTCCTGTTACTGGCACTCCCATGCTGCGTGTATAGGCTGTGAGCGACGAGTCGATGTCGGCCGCCTCATACCCGAAGAGCAGTTTGGTGATACAACGCTTCAATGCTTCAACACGGTTAAAACTGATAACCTCGGGCCATTCAATGTTATAGTCGACCACATTAAAGTCAGAATCGCGCTGCAAAAAGAGGTGCTCGCTCATATATCGCACGTTATAGCCGTAGGCCGTACTGTCTGTTTTCTGCGCTCCGGCCGCAGAAGGCAGCACGAGAAACAACAGCAGGATAAGGAAATTCTTCATTTTTCGTGTTCAAATTCAAGGGAAGTTCACTCGCTGCCACGCTTTCGGGATGCGGGCAAACTGACGTTTCCCGAGAAGTCGATGGCCTCGCGGTCGGAGCTTTGCACGTTGAGCGACGCGCGG
>CALIIG010000184.1 GCA_938018155.1 uncultured Prevotella sp. | reverse complement strand
AAAAAGACAGGCCGGTTATCCAACAAAAAACATACACCCCTATATTTTATCATAAACCTTCAAAAACTAATTAATTATGATGCAGTTTATTGTTAAGCCTCGCAAGGCTACAATGGGTAAGCACAAGGGCAAGACGGTGTACATAGCCGTGCCCAAGGGACAGCAGAAGCTGTCGCCCCAAATGGTTCTGGAACGCATTGTGCGCGAAACCTCGCTGAGCGAAGGCGACGCACGCAACGTCATCATCACGCTGCGAAACATCATTGCCGAGTGTGCCCGCATGGGTACGGGAATAGACCTTGGCGACATCTTCTCCATTCGCGTTGTGGTTCCGTCGAAGATGGAAGAAACCGAAGAAAACGTCAGTGCTGCCTCGCTCAAAGCACCCCGCATGACGCTGACGTGGAAAGATTCAATACGCAAGGCCCTGAAAGAACTGGACGTTGAGGTGTATAATCCGAAACGGCGAAAAGCAAAAAAGAAAGACGACGAAAAAGGCGGAAAGAAGCCGGGCGGAGAGGCAGAGCCATGATTTAAAATTAAAGAATTAAAAGATTAAAGAATTAAAAGGTAAAGAATAAGGAGACAGGAGTTAAGGAGTTAGAGGGAGTTAATACAATACCCTGCTACAAGGAAGACGGAAAAGAAGAGGACACCCTTATACAAACACCACGGCAGTGCTATTTGGCAGGCGATACATCCTGAAACAAAAGAATGTAGCTCTAAAGCCGTAACAGCTACGAGCCTTAAAAGCAAAGACCGTAACTCTAAAGCCGTAACAGCGGCGAGCCTTAAAAGCAAAGACCGTAACTCTAAAGCCGTAACAGCGACGAGCCTTAAAAGCAAAGACCTTACTTGACGAAATAAACGAAAGTTCTTTTTTACTTCATATTGATTACTCTTTATTACTTTTAATTCTTTACTCCGCGTCCCGCGCAAGCCACATGGCAGCGCGGGACGTTTTGTTGGGAAGAAACGGAGAGAGGAAAGGCGTAAAGGAGGTGCGGGACGTTTTGTTATGGAGAGACGGGGGGGGGGAGGAAAGGCGTAAAGGAGGCGCGGGACGTTTGTTTTGGAAAGGGATATAAAACACTTTTTATGGGGAAAGAGGGAGGAGTGGCGTTCTGCTTGTCATAGTTTGTACATTGCGAATTAATGGTGTCTTCTCATTTCTGGCATTGCCAAATAAATGGTTTATATCTTGGCTTTTCAGCAGGATTATGGTATCTTTGCAAAATAGATTAGCTAAGAAAGCCATATGGGGATATTCGGATTATTCAACAAAAAGGAAAAGGAAACGCTTAATCAGGGCCTTGAAAAGACAAAACAGAGTGTATTTACAAAGCTTTCGCGTGCAATTGCGGGCAAGTCTGCGGTTGACGATGACGTGTTGGATAATCTGGAAGAGGTGCTTATCACGTCGGATGTAGGAGTAGACAGTACGCTTAAAATTATTCATCGTATAGAAGAGCGTGTTGCACGTGATAAATATGTATCTGCTGGTGAGCTAAATACTATTCTTAAGGAAGAAACAGGCAATCTTCTTTCAGAGAATAATAGCGGTGATCATTCAAACTGGGATTTGCCTGCTGACCATTCGCCTTATGTGATTCTTGTTGTAGGGGTTAATGGCGTAGGGAAAACCACAACAATTGGAAAGTTGGCTTATCAGTTCAAACAGGCTGGCAAAAAGGTTTATTTAGGTGCGGCCGATACCTTTCGTGCAGCAGCCGTTGAGCAAATACAGATTTGGGGTGACCGGGTTGGTGTTCCTGTTATTAAGCAGCAAATGGGGGCCGACCCTGCAAGTGTGGCTTTTGATACTCTGCAGAGCGCGAAAGCCAATGGGGCCGACGTGGTGTTGATTGATACTGCGGGTCGTCTTCATAACAAGGTGGGCCTGATGAACGAACTGAAGAAAATTAAAGATGTGATGAAACGGATTGTTCCTACCGCTCCTGATGAAGTTTTGCTTGTGTTAGACGGGAGTACGGGACAGAACGCCTTTGAGCAGGCCAAACAGTTTTCTGCAGTTACCCAAATTACATCGTTGGCTATTACCAAACTTGACGGAACGGCCAAGGGCGGTGTGGTTATTGGCATATCCGACCAATTGAAAGTGCCTGTAAAGTATATCGGACTGGGCGAGAAGATGGAGGATTTACAGCTGTTCAACAAGAAAGAATTTGTTGATTCGTTATTTTAATTGATGAAGAAAAATCAGATTGATTTTATAACGATGGGGTGCTCAAAGAATCTTGTCGATTCAGAGCAGCTCATGCGTAAGTTTGAGGATATAGGCTATCATTGCGTGCACGATTCTAAACGCCCCGATGGAGAGATAGCCGTTATCAACACTTGTGGCTTCATTGAAAGTGCGAAAGAGGAGAGCATCAATACAATTCTGCAGTTTGTTAATGCCAAAAATAAGGGACGCCTGAAACAGCTTTATGTGATGGGTTGTCTTTCACAACGTTATCAAAAAGAGCTGGAAGATTCAATGCCAGAGGTTGACAAGTTTTATGGAAAGTTTAATTTTCGTCAGCTAATAGAAGACATTGGCCCTGCAAAGTTAGAAAATAAAAACGCCGCCGAGCAAGTAATGTCTTTTACGGAACGGCGTACAAAGACTAACAGTCGTCGTTTATTGACAACGCCATCACATTATGCCTATATTAAGATTGCGGAAGGATGCGACCGTCATTGTGCCTATTGTGCAATACCTTTGATTACGGGTAGGCATGTCAGCCGGCCTGTTGATGATATTCTTCAGGAGGTTCGAGAGTTGGTATCGCAAGGGGTGAAGGAGTTCCAAATTATAGAACAGGAGCTAACTTATTATGGTCTTGACCTTTATGGACAGGTTAAAATTGCCGAACTTATCAGCAGAATGGCTGATATTGAAGGCGTAAAATGGATTCGCCTTCATTACGCATATCCCAACAATTTTCCTTTGGAACTTCTTGATGTTATGCGCGAGAAACCCAATGTTTGCAAGTATTTGGACATTGCCTTGCAGCATATCTCCGACCATATGCTGTCGCAAATGCACCGCCACGTGACGAAAGCGGAAACCCTTTCGCTTATTAAAACCATACGTGAGCGTGTTCCTGGCATAACTCTCCGCACAACGCTGATGGTTGGTTTTCCGGGTGAGACCGAAGAAGACTTCCACGAACTTGTTGATTTTGTGCGCGAAGCCCGTTTCGAACGTATGGGAGCCTTTGCCTATTCGGAGGAGGAAGGTACTTACTCGGCCTTGCATTATGCCGATGATGTTCCTGCTGATGTGAAGCAACGGCGTCTTGACGAGCTGATGGCTGTACAGGAAGAGATCAGTTCTGACGTCGAAGCCGCCAAGGTTGGGCGTACGCTTACTGTTATCATTGACCGCAAGGAGGGCGACTATTACGTGGGCCGAACCGAAGCCTGCTCGCCGGAAGTAGACCCCGAGGTGCTTATTCGTGCTGATGAACGTAAGCTACGGGCAGGCACTTTCTATCAGGTTCGCATTACCAACAGCGACGAATACGACCTTTATGGCACTGTAATATGAACAACAAGGAATACATATCAGCGTTGGCCGATCAGGCTGGT
>CALIIG010000183.1 GCA_938018155.1 uncultured Prevotella sp. | reverse complement strand
AACATAAGCAATTAATAGGCATAATATTGAAAAGCCACGATAATTATTGTTGTTTGAGCGAGGTTTTACGTAAGCTTATCGTTACCTTTGCAGGGTTATCCCGGATAAGGCGGATAATAGTTTGATTAACAGATAATGAAAAACAGCAGATGAAAAAGTTGTTTACAATATTAATGGGCATGCTGGGGCTGGTTACAACGTCGTGTGCCGGGAACGACAGTATACAATCGGTAAATGTCAATGATTTTGAAAAGCAGACAAAAGAAAAGCATGTTCAGCTTGTTGATGTGCGCACGGCCGGTGAATTTGCTGACGGCTATATTGCAGGTGCACTGAATATTGACATATTCGACAGGCAGTTTATGCAGAAGGCTGCCAAAATGCTTGATAAGAAAAAAGAGGTTTATGTGTACTGCCGTAGCGGAAAACGGTCGATGACTGCCGCCCGAAAGCTGGCGGGTGCAGGCTATAAAGTAGTTAACCTTGAAGGCGGAATTATGGCCTGGAACGCTGCCGGCAAGGCTGTTGTACGGTAAGTTTATTTACGGTTTTTTTGCACGGGCAGGCTGCATCAGCCTCCCGTTTGTGGGCTATTTTGCTTATCTTTGCACCTTATTGGTACGATTTTGTAAATAAAACACATGATGAAGAAACAGAAGAAATTTATTCTTCGTGAGCAGGATCTGCCCACACAGTGGTATAATATTCAGGCCGAAATGCCTGTAAAACCTATGGATTTGCTGAACCCTAAGACGAAGAAGCCGATGGGTGTTGACGATTTGGCTCGTATTTTCAGCCGCGAATGCTCGGTTCAGGAACTTGACAGGGAACACGCCTGGATTGATATTCCGGAGGATGTACAGGATAAATACAGCTACTATCGCAGCACACCGCTGGTTCGTGCCTACGCGCTCGAAGAGGCTTTGGGCACAAAAGCTCACATCTATTTTAAGAACGAGAGTACCAATCCTTTGGGTTCGCATAAAATAAACTCGGCTATTCCGCAGTGCTATTACTGCAAAAAGGAAGGCGATACCAATGTAACAACCGAAACAGGAGCAGGCCAATGGGGAGCCGCATTGAGCTATGCGGCAAAACTTTACGGTCTTGAGGCCGCTGTTTATCAGGTTAAAATAACCATGCAGCAAAAGCCATACCGCTCGTATATTATGCGAACGTTTGGTGCAACAGTTGAGGGAAGTCCGTCAATGTCGACGCGTGCGGGCAAGGATATTATCACACGCGATCCCAATTATTCGGGTTCTCTCGGTACGGCTATATCTGAAGCCATCGAACTTGCCACCACAACGCCCGGATGTAAATATACATTAGGCTCGGTGTTAAGCCATGTATCGCTGCACCAGACCGTCATTGGTCTTGAGGCAGAAAAGCAGATGGAGATGGCGGGTGAGTACCCGGACAAGGTGATTGCCTGCTTTGGGGGTGGCAGTAACTTTAGTGGAATAGCCTTCCCCTTTATGCGGCACATGTTCGATGGCAGCCATAAGAATACCGAATTTATTGCTGCCGAGCCGGAGAGTTGCCCGAAACTGACACGCGGTAAGTTCGAATACGACTTCGGAGATGAGGCCGGTTACACGCCGCTGATGCCCATGTATACGCTGGGTCACAACTTTAAGCCGGCCAACATACACGCCGGAGGCTTGCGTTATCACGGCGCAGGGGTGATAATAAGCCAGCTAATTAAGGACGGATTTATGCACGGAATAGACATCCCGCAGCTTGAAAGTTTCAACGCCGGTTTACTTTTCGCACGCACAGAAGGCATTATTCCTGCGCCCGAAAGCTGCCACGCTATCGCCGCTGCCATCCGCGAGGCCAGGCGTGCCGACGCCGAAGGCAAAGCCCCTGTGCTGTTATTTAACCTCAGTGGCCACGGTTTAATTGATATGCCATCATATATTAGTTACCTGAATGGCGACTTATCCAATTTTACCTTAAGCGATGCCGACATTGCCAATAATTTGAAAGGCGTACCAACGGTATAACAAACAGGCTACCCTTTGCGGTATTCCTGTGAGGTTTTACCCAGGTGTTTCTTAATAAATTTACAAAAAGCGGAATAGCTCTCGAACCTGAAGTCGAGGGCTATTTCCTTCATAGGCTTGTCCGAATAGCGCAAATCTATCTTCAAACATTCCACAGCGTGGTTGGTAATAAGCCTTAAAGCGGGTTGCCCACAATAATAACGGGTTATCATTGACAGGTATTTGGGCGATATAAACAGCCTGTCGGCAAAGTAGCCTATGGTTCGATGGCTGCCGTTATCCTGACTTAAAAGGGCCAGAAACTGTTTGTACAAACAGGCGGTTCTGAAGTGAGGTATCTGTGATTCGGTTGTTTTTTGCAGCCGGTTTGACGGTATATGGAAGTCGTTAATGACGTCGAAGAACAGCGTTGCAAACAGGTGGTAAACTATTTCGTCCTGATAAATATCATTTCCTGTGGTGCGATGGCGTAACATATTAAGAAATGTGGCGATATGGTTATAAACATATCGTTCGTCGTTACTGATAACAGGTTTCTGCGTGAGCATGGTCATGACGCGCCAGACGCGGTCTCCTCCTGTGAGCATACGGGCAAGAATCTCCATCGAATAGCCCACAACGGTGGCACTGCTCTGTTCGTTTTGTCTGATGTTGGCTATCATAGCGTTTGGCGGACACATCACGCAGCCACCAGCATTGACGCTTATTTTATTACCGTTTAAAGTTAAACGGAGCTGCCCTTCTGTACAAAATATAAACACAAGACAGTTTACCGTCATTCCCTTACAAAGCCCGGGATAGAGCGATAAGGGTGAAAGTGCGAAATAATTATTGTCGGCATACACCGCAGGATGGTCGAGATCGGCAAAGTTTGATATTTGCAAGTGCTTGTCCATAGCTCGTAAGTTTAGGCAAAGATAATGAAAACCTTACGACAATTTCTTCATCATGGTTTTTAAAGACAGAGGGATAGTTGTTTGTTTATTAGAATATTGTATGTTGTTTGACAAAACAATCGTGTAGCCTGACTGGAATAATGTTCTTGGTTTATCAGCAAATTCAGTGATAGTTTTCAGTTAATAATCGCAATCTTACAAACCATACCCTTGTCTCCTTCTTCCGTAGCCACCTCAACCATATACACTCCTGATGCTGCCCTTTTGCCGTTTTTGTCGAGCCCATACCATTTAAACTCTCCGTTTGCAGCCTTGCCGCTGTTGACAAGAACACCGTTAGTGGTTACAATTTTAACGTCGGCGTTCTCATCAAGACCCGTTATTGTGATGACGCCTGCATAGTCGGGGCGCACCGGATTCGGGTAAGCGTACACGGTTTCCTTGCTCATTCCCTGTCCCGCTGTTGTGGCATCGCTCATATAAGAGCACAGTCCGTTGTCGGTTCCAATGAATAATTCGCCGGTGTTTTCGTTCATATTTAGCGACTCTATCACGTTTGAGAGCAGCTTGCTGTTGCTTTTTGTGAAGTGCTTAAGCTGGTGAACGTTGTCTGAACTAATCAGATAGATACCGTTTCCGGGCGTTCCAAACCATTTCCTATTGGCCTTATCCACGTACATGCAACTAATATCGACGCCTGCAAGCAGATAGTCTGCAAAGTGGGTACCGTCGTTACGGGGCACCTTTACCTGATGAAACACAGGATTCGTAGCCGTTATTTGGTCGGGCTTAAGGACGAAAGGCCCTTTGTTTGTGCATATCCACATGTTGTTATCGTGGTCTTCAGCAATGGCGCGGACGTACATAACGCTGGTTTGTTCGCCCTCTTCGTTGATAAATTGGTTGAATAATTTAACCGTGTTTGTAGCAGGCGTATAACATACTGCCATCGGAAAGCGGTAGAAGTTGTTGGGTATCCACATCAGCCCGCGGCTGTCGAACACAGGCGTTGTCATGCGTTCGAGCGAACAATTGTTGTTAACCAATTCGGCGTGATGGTAGTTATTCCATGTGCCTGCCGGCGTTAACTCGAGGATAGATGTGGAGGAACTAATGCTGTTTGTGACCCAGAGGTTTCCTGTTTTGTCAAATTTTACACCGAGAACTATACAGTAATCCTTATTGTTCGGGCTTACGGTGGAGGCACTTTGCAGCGGACTGTTATAACAATTATATTCCTTAACGAAGTGCCCATCCATGAATTCGTACAGGCCTGTACGGCCTGAAGCAAACACGTGTTTGTCGTTTTTGGGGTCGATATCAAGCGAACCCACGTCTACATAATCGTGCCCGGTCAGTGCCTTTATATCGTCCTGATAAATGGTCCACGTGCTTCCGTCGTACACTTGCACACATCCAGGCCGGTACAATTCGTCAGGAAACATATACCCTGCCCCTGTAGAATAGAGCTTTCCATTGTAGAATTTGGTAAACCCAAAATAGTTATACTTGGGTCCTCCCGGCTTTAGCGTTTTTACCAAAGCCAGCAATGCGGGGTCCGTCACCTTATTCGGGGGATTGAAATATCCCATGCGCGTCCAGTTGTTACGGTCGATAAGGTTGGCCGTAAGCAAGCCGCGGTACGACCCTTGCGGGCTTGATTCGGCATAGATATAGTTGCCTTCAACCCTGCTATAATTGATATAGAAGCCCAAATTATACGTATTGCTTATGGCTGCATTTTGTACATCGAGCTTAACTATGCCGAAACCAGTTGACAAATAGGCATATTTTCCGCTTACATCAATGCTGTTTACCGTCTTGTTTTCGGTTATTGAAGCGTTCATATAGTCGGTAATATTCTCTACATTACCGTTGGCCGATAACAAATCAATGTTGTTATTGGTATACACTATAACCAATTTTTTAGCCGCTTTACACCATGCAATATGCGCGATATTGCAGTCATTCAGTGTGTTTAACTTATCATAGGTTTGCAAACTATGGTCATTTTGGTTGTAGCGATAAAGGTTTTTCGATGCCAAAACATAAATATTTCCTCCGTCTCCCTTTTCTATTTCTGTAGGTTCATAATAGCTAAGATAAGCCTTCCACAGCCCCGACGATGCATAAGAAGCAAGCGAAAGAAGAAACATGAAAGCTGAAAGAATGGTCTTTTTCATGACAACGAGGATATGTTTATGGTGTAATAATAACGTGTTTATGGTGTAATTGTTACGTCTCTACACTTATTATTTAAAATCTAAGGCCTTATTCCGCTTTCAGATGTTCGGCTAATTTGGCAACGGCTCTGGCTCTATGGCTGATTCTGTTCTTAATATCTTCGCCCAGTTCAGCAAAGCTTTTGTCATAACCGTCGGGGATAAACAGCGGGTCATAGCCAAATCCCGCGCTGCCATGCTTCTCTTTTGCGATACGGCCTGTTACTGTACCTTCAAACTGATATTCCCTGCTGCATAACGGATTATCGCCTTCCATCTGTATCAAACTGATTACAGTGCGGAAGCGTGCTTTCCTGTTCGTGTTGTCTCCAAGCTCACGAAGCAGCTTCTTCATGTTGGCTTCGCTGTCGTGATCAGTGCCATCGGCATAGCGTGCCGAGTGTACACCCGGGGCCCCGCCTAAAGCATCTACCTCAAGTCCTGTATCATCGGCGAAGCAATTCAGGTGGTAATGGTCAAAGATATATTCGGCTTTTTGGTGTGCATTGGCTTCTAATGTGCTGCCTGTCTCGGGTATTTCCTCGTGACAACCGATGTCTTCTAACGATACTATTTCAATATCGCTCCCCAGAATATCCCTTATTTCTTGTAACTTGTGCTTGTTATTGGTGGCAAAAACTATCTTCATTTTTCTGCTTTTACGTTGTCCTTACTTGTCGGTGCTGGTTTGCCGGTGCTGCCTTTCTTCTTTTCTTTCGGTATTTTTACCTTTATCTTGTCGAACCCTTCTCCGTAAACGCCTATGACTGAACTCTGTGAAACAAAGGCGTTCGGGTCAATCATCTTAATCAATCTGAAAATACTTGTGCTCTCCCGCCGCTTGGCAAGTATGCAGAGTACTTTCATTTCCTGTCCCGTATACCACCCGTGGCCGTCAAGAATAGTCACTCCATGGTCCATCTCAGTGCCTATGGCGTCGGCAATTTCCATGTATTTCTTCGAGAAAATCATAAATTGAACCGACTCTCTTCTGGCGTTCATCACGTAGTCTAACATAAAATTCTCAACTACCATCGTACATAATCCGAACACCACTTTGTGTATTCGGGAGAGCGTATCGCCAAATTCGGGAATGAAAAGACAGCTGCCAATGATGCAAAGGTCGACGCCAATGAGCACCTGTCCCAGCGAAAAGTTAAAGTATTTATTAACCGAAGCCGCTATAATATCGGTGCCACCCGTTGAGCCGTTGTTCATAAACACAATGGCTAATGAGGTTCCTGTCATCATGCAACCGATGAGAAGCGACATGAAATCCTGCCCTTCGCCCAGTATTTTTACATAGTGTCCCTGCGCGTCTACGGGCATAAGTTCCTGCGTTAACCACAGCAGGAGCGACAGAACCAATATGGCATAGATGGTCTTTATCAGAAATTTGAATCCCAATATCTTCAGTGCGGGGATGAGAAGCAGCACATTTATGATGAAATTACTGTTCTCAATGGGCACATTTACTGCATAAAAGATAATGGCCGACAAGCCTGTAATACCTCCCGTAACGATTTCGTAGGGCAACAGAAATATTGTCCAGGCAAAGGCATACAAGCATAATCCGAGGGTTATAAAGATATAATCCTTTGCCTCGTTCCATATGATTTGATGGTTGATTGTCATTTAACAACGATGTTGATAATCTTTTTTGGCACTACAATTACTTTCACAATCTGCCTGCCTTCCGTATATTTGGCTGTGCGATCGTCCTCAAGAGCCTGTTTCTCTATATCGTCCTTGGATGCATCTGCGGCAAACGTCTTCTGGAAACGAGCCTTGCCATTGAACGACACCGTGAGCTGAATTTCATCCTCTACAAGGTATTTTTCGTCCCATTCAGGCCACTGTGCATCGCAAACTGTGCCGTTTTCGCCCAGCTCGTGCCACAGTTCCTCTGCGATATGCGGGGCAAACGGGGCGATAAGAATAACGACATCACGAAGAATTTTGCGGCTATGGCACTTCTGCTGACCCAATTCATTCACGCAAATCATGAAAGCAGATATCGACGTGTTGTAGCTGAAGCTCTCCACATCCTGCGTTACTTTCTTAATCAGTTTGTGAACACTCTTCAAGCTTTCTTTCGTTGGCTCGTCGTCGTTTACAAGCCATTTATCGGTTCTGTTTTCCCAAAACAGGCTCCATAATTTCTTTAAGAAGCGGAAACAGCCGTCTATACCGTTCGTGTCCCAGGGCTTGCTGGCCTCAACGGGGCCAAGAAACATCTCGTAAAGACGTAGTGTATCGGCACCGTAATCGTTCACAATGTCGTCGGGATTCACCACATTGTACATCGATTTAGACATTTTTTCGATGGCCCATCCGCAAATATATTTGCCGTCTTCAAGAATAAACTCGGCGTCTTTATATTCAGGGCTCCATGCGCGGAAAGCATCAACGTCGAGCACATCGTTCTTAACGAGGTTCACCCAAACGTGTATGGGTGTGACGTCCTTGTAGTTCTTGCGCAGGTTATAGCTCACGAACACGGGCTTTTTCTCACTGCTTAGCTCGTTGACACGGTAAACAAAGTTCGACCTTCCCTGAATCATTCCCTGGTTAATCAGCTTCTGATACGGTTCTTCCTCGCAGCTGACGCCGTAGTCGAAGAGGAATTTGTTCCAGAACCTACTGTATATCAGGTGCCCCGTTGCATGCTCGGTACCGCCCACGTACAGGTCAACGTGCCGCCAATACTGTGCTGCTTCTGTCGAAACGAGAGCCTTGTCGTTGTGCGGGTCCATGTATCTTAAGTAGTAAGCAGATGAGCCTGCAAAGCCCGGCATGGTGTAGAGGTCGAGCGGGAACACTGTTTTTCCGTCTGTCTTACTGTTTTCAACCACCTTATTTCCGACGGTATCCCATGCCCATTTCGTGGCTCTTCCCAATGGAGGTTCGCCGTTTTCGGTAGGCTTATACTCTTTTATTTCGGGCAGTTCAATGGGTAAACACGCTTCGGGAACCATGCGGGGGATGCCGTTTTCATAGTAAACGGGGAACGGTTCGCCCCAGTAACGCTGACGCGAAAAGATGGCATCGCGCAGCCGGTAGTTCACTTTTACACGTCCTAAATGGTGTTCGGTAACAAACTTTTTGGTTTTTTCGATAGCCTCTTTCACGGTGCAGCCGTTCAGTGTAAAGCCATCAAGCGTTTGCTTACCGGCAGCAGGCGAGTTCATTACAGTGCCTTCCTTGGCATCAAAACTCTCTTCTGACACATCGGCACCTTCGATAAGCGGAATAACAGGCAGGTTAAAGTGGCGGGCAAAAGCATAGTCACGACTGTCGTGTGCGGGCACAGCCATGATGGCTCCCGTGCCATAGCCTGCCAAAACATACTCACTTATCCATACGGGTATATTGTCACCGGTGAACGGATTAACCGCATACGAGCCGCTAAATACGCCTGTAACCTTGCGATCGCTCATGCGATCAAGCTCTGTTCGGCTCTTAACGTAGTCTAAATATTGGTCTACTTCGGCTCTCTGACCGTCGGTAGTAAGCCTCTCTACCAGCTCACTTTCCGGAGCAAGCACCATGAAAGTAACGCCGAAAATGGTATCGGCGCGTGTGGTAAATATCGTAAAGGTTTCGTCGCTGCCGGCTATACGAAACTGCATTTCGGTGCCTTTTGACCGCCCTATCCAGTTTTTCTGTGTCTCTTTTATTGAGTCTGACCAGTCGACGGTTTCGAGACCATCGAGCAACCGTTGTGCGTAGGCCGATACCCGTAAGCACCATTGGCTCATCTTTTTTTGCACAACGGGGAATCCTCCGCGCACACTCACGCCGTCTACCACCTCATCATTGGCCAGAACGGTGCCCAAACCCGCGCACCAGTTCACCATGGTTTCGCCCTTATAAGCCAGGCGATAGTTCATCAGTGTGTCCGATTTCTGCTTCTCGTCCATCGCCTTCCACTCGTCAGCCGTAAACGAAAGCTCTTCGCTTTGCGCTATGTCGAGGCCCCCGGTACCTTGTTTTTCAAAGTGATGAATCAGCTTTTCAACAGGCTCTGCACGCTTACTGCTGTTGCAATAAAACGAATTGAACATGTGTTCAAAGGCCCATTGTGTCCAATGATAATACTTAGGGTCGCACGTTCTCACCTCACGGCTCCAGTCAAATGAGAATCCTATCTTATCCAGTTGCTCGCGATAGTGTACAATATTCATCTCAGTGGTGATGGCTGGATGTTGTCCTGTCTTGATGGCATACTGCTCAGCGGGCAATCCGTACGCGTCATAGCCCATCGGATTCAGTACATTAAATCCCTTCTGACGTTTGTAACGAGCGTATATATCGCTTGCTATATAGCCTAAAGGATGGCCTACATGCAGGCCGGCACCAGAGGGATAGGGAAACATGTTGAGCACATAAAACCCGGGACGGCTCTTGTCTTCGGTTACCTTGTAGGTTTGGTTGTCGGCCCATGACTTCTGCCATTTCTTTTCAATTTCCTGAGGAATATATTTTTCCATTGATAAGCCTCCTATATCAAACTGCGGACAGCAAAAAACGAATTATTTTTATTATAGTGTTCCCGTCATGTCAAGTCAATCAACCGTCCGCCCACGCATCACGGAAAGACTCGCTTTCAAAGCCTTTCCGCCAATAGGCTCCGCCTGCCAAGTGATAAGCCCCGATGAGGTTTCTCTTATTTTCCAAAGACATGTCGTCTTCAAACCAGACCTGAACCACGCCCTTCGGCAGGGGCAGATTCAGGTAAAAAAGACCTTCTTTTTCATTCCAGCCGATGTAGGCAGCATACTTTTGTCTGAATACCGAACTGTCCCGCATGGTCAAGGTCCTCACCTTCAAGGATTTATACGCCTTGTAATTGTCCGCAGGTCCCGGTTTATCACTTACCGGATCAGGCCACTCGTCTATATTGACAGGCAGCATGTCTTCGTCGTTTGTGCTGTA
Organism: uncultured Prevotella sp.; assembly: GCA_938018155.1. Lineage (GTDB taxonomy): Bacteria > Bacteroidota > Bacteroidia > Bacteroidales > Bacteroidaceae > Prevotella. The sequence continues at coordinate 1,240 of CALIIG010000183.1, read as the reverse complement.
CCAGATGCGCATATACAAAGGCATGCCGAGGACGAGCTTATCCGCTCCTACGAGGGGCACGGTCACGGCCACGGCCCTTTCCGTCCAAGGCTGAGTCGCACAGGGGCCCGGCACAGGGCTGGTCCGGCCGAACTGATCGTACGCCATGAGCATGACATAGTCCAAGTTGGGAGCCAAAGCGGCGCGATCGTACACTTGTGACCAGTTTTTACTGTCGGAAAGAGGCGTAATGTCCATAGACAGCTTTATGCCGTACGCATGAGCAGCCTCGGCAAAATCGGCAACGAAACGCGTCAGCCTGTCCCGATCGGCATAATCAACATTTTCGAAATCAATGTTATACCCGTCGAATTTATACAGGAGCGCATACCCGATCAGCGTTTTAACGGCTTCCTTCTGAGCGCGCTCATCCGTCAGAAATACATGCGTCTCCGCCGGATCAAAATTATTGTCCACTAAAGGCCAGACGGAATACCCCGCCTGCGTATAGGAGCTTATATAGTCATCGAAATTTTCTTTGCGCAAGGTGACACCCGTCCCGGCTATCCGGAACGCTGTCGGCGAAATAACCGGCAGAGCCGCGGCCGGCTTATGTATGTTTCCGTCCGTCTTCATATCGGGGTCCCAGAACAGAACCATACCGAGGCGCCCGTCTCCGGAAACGGGTGGCTTTTCGGTAAGATCGCGCAGAACGGGCATTCCTGTCGAAGACGGGACGGTATCCCCGGCAGCATCACCCTCTGCAAAAGTAAGGCCCAGGGATGAACGGATATGGGTCACATTGATAAATGACTTCCCGCCTTCTTTGACAAGCGGAAAGGTCAGGACTACGGACTTGGCATCACCTAACGGCCAGGCAGCGTGTTCCGGTAAAAACACCCTGTACTGTCCGGCCTTGCCGGCTACGGGATAAATGCCTGCGGTGCGCAGGACACGTTCACTCACGAAGAGCCGCCCGACTGCTGCGGGCGCGCCGTCGCTTCGGTCTTCCGGAACACGTTCTTTTATATGAGGTGTCTCTTTTTGCACGACATGAACCGCCGTTTCAACAGCCGCCCCTTCCGAGCGGATATCCGTTAACGTCGGCGCCGCAAAAACGGACGCACTCAGACAACCCCAACAAAGTAATGATATAAGAGACTTTTTCCATAGGAGCATAAATTTCTGTTCACGACCTTTATGAGTATGTATAATATATTTAATGTAGCTTTTTCATTATATCACACGCAAGGGAGTCTTT
>CALIIG010000182.1 GCA_938018155.1 uncultured Prevotella sp. | reverse complement strand
CTTTTATGGTGTTATTGTAAATGGAAAAGGGGTGGGAGGGAACAGGCTGTCATTGATATTCGGCTGTATTATGCCAATTGTCGTATTGTTTTTTAGCCGAAAAACAGGCTGAAACGCTGTTTTATAAGCTAATTTTTTACAAAAAAGACAGGTGTGGTATGAGAAATAAAATATTTATATGTAATTTTGCACACTTGAACATATATGTTGTTTTTGAGTATCTACATGCCCATGAAGAAGACCATTCTTGCTGCCCTTGCCGGAGTTTTGCTTTTTAGCAGTTGTGCCAAAGAGTTTAACAGCGTGTACAAGAGCAGCGATTACAAATATAAATACGAATATGCCAAGGAGTGCTTTGCAGGCGGGAAGTATTCGCGTGCAGCTACAATTCTGCAGGAAGTAATAGTTCCTTTAAAAGGAAGTATGGACGCGCAGGAATGTCTTTACATGCTGGGCATGGCCGAATATATGAATATGGATTACGAAACGGCATCGGAAACGTTTAAGAAATACGTCAAATCGTATCCACGAGGACAGTATGCCGAGGTGGCCGAATTTTACATCGGGCAGAGCCTTTACAAGAGTACGCCCGAACCACGGCTCGACCAGACTGAGACGCTGGCGGCTATTTCGGCCTTCCAGGAGTATTTGGACGTGTATCCTGATGCACGCTATAAGGAGCAGGCCCAGCAACAATTGTTCAGCCTGCAGGACAAATTGGTTGACAAAGAATTGTATTCAGCCCAGCTCTATTACAACTTAGGGTCTTATTTCGGCAACTGTACCAGCGGCGGAAACAATTACGAGGCGTGCATCGTCACGGCCCAGAATGCGCTCAAGGACTATCCTTACACGAAGAAGCGCGAGCAGTTTGCCACACTAATTATGAGGAGCAAGTTCCATCTTGCCGAACAAAGTATTGAGGCTAAAAAACTTGATCGCTATCAGGATGCGGAGGATGAGTGCTATGGTTTCATCAACGAGTATCCCGATTCCAAGTATCGTCATGAGGCCGAAAGTTTCATAGAGAAGTGCAAAAAGTTCACATCCTCGATAAAAGAAGAGAGTTAAGCCGTGGTGATGATTGTGTATTCCCATTGCTCTGTCATCGTTACGGTATAATAACAGGAAAAGAAAACTTTAATAATTTACGAATATAAATGGATTATAAAAAGTCAAAAGCACCGGTAAATACAGTTACACGCAACATCATGGACCTGTGTAACGAAACCGGAAATGTTTACGAAAGTGTTGCTATCATAGGTAAAAGAGCAAACCAGATTTCGGTAGAGATTAAGAATGACCTTAGTAAAAAGCTCGCCGAATTTGCATCTTATAACGACTCTTTGGAAGAGGTTTTCGAGAATCGTGAGCAGATTGAGATCAGCCGTTACTATGAAAAGTTGCCCAAACCAACCCTTTTGGCCACACAAGAGTTTCTGGATGGTAACATCTATTGGCGTGATCCTTCACGCGATAATGCAGAGGGAGTTCAGGCCTGATGATACAACGCAAGCAAACAATCTACCTGCTGCTGGCTCTTGTCTGTCTTATCGTCTGCCTCTGTCTGCCCCTGGCTACGTATGAGTATAAGGGAATGGGCGGCGATTATGTATGGTATAACCTCGGCCGTATGCAGGTAAGTGGCTTCCAGATAAGCCCTGTTCCCTTTGTAGGATTGGTGATTGCCGGTGCGCTGACGCTGTGTGATGTTTTCCTTTACAAGAAGCGCATGGTACAAGCCCGCCTGTGTGCGGTCAACATTCTGCTGTGCACGCTTTGGTATGCTTATTGGTTTGGTATCCGGTTTCTGGGCTTAGACTCGACAAACAGCGATGTACATTTCCATTTTGCATTTTGTTTACCCGCGGTCGCTATGGTGTTTTTTGCACTGGCCCGCGCCGGAATTAAGGCCGATGAAGCCCTTGTAAAGTCGATGGATCGTATCAGATAGCAAGATAATTATTACACCTTATTTATATCATATAATAAGCCCGGCTTAACGGTCGGGCTTATTTTGTTCTGCGGATAAGCCGTCATCTGCATGATAAAACGGCGTGCAGCGTGGGAAAAGAGTTTGAAAAGATGTAGCCGGAAGAGCGGAATGCTGCATCTTTTATGTATCTTTGCCGTGTAAGTTATATTTCAGGGGGTGGGAGATAAGGCTTGCTTAACTGTAACCTTGCGCTCAATATCCCGAATCGTTTAAACCGGAACCTGTGTCACAAACGCTTTCATACCTTTATCCTGCGCCCTCAACGTTGCTGCGTGAAGCGGGCGAAGAGACGCTCTTGCTTTCGCAGTATAATGGGGTTGAGGCGCAGGATGTGCCCTGTTTCTTCTGGGGAACTGTGAAGAATCCGCTCGTAGCCTCGCGCTGTTTGCTCACGCTGTCGCAGGTTGTAGCCTCATCTTTTTACCTTTCGCCGTCGGCTTTGGCACGCCTTCGTGACCCCGTCGTTACGGCTGGCAGGGGTTGTCTGCGCTTCGAAGGGTTCTCACAGTGTGCCGGTGTCTATGCAAGGGTTGATGTTTTACCCAACGGACTGGACGGTGAATTCCTTGCAGAGGGCACGACAAACGTCGATTTTAACGAGGGAATGCTGCGTGCCCTGTCGTCGTTTCTGCCTGACGACCGCCTCATTATGCACATCGGAGCACGCGATGTAGGGCTTTACGGCAACGGCCATAGCGTGATAGAGAAGAAGGTTCCCCTGCCCGACAAGTGGGTTCGGGGCTTGACAACCGTCCCCCTTTACCAGGCAAAGGCCGTTTGTTTGTGCAGTATCGGTCGTGTTGACTTGCTTCGTCTCTTCCACAGTCTGCCGCGAGGGCGGTCGAATACCGGCCTTTTTCTTACTAAAGACAGCCCCCGTCCCGTCTTTACGCTGGTTGAAAGGGCGGGTGCCGTGAGCGTTGGCGGAGCGCGACGCCTGCATCTTCTCGACCCGTTGCTGCCGTATGCCGATCGTCTTCGCGTCTTTTCCCATCCGTCAGGACTGGCTACGGTGTGGCAACTTTACTTTAAAGACGGTGTGCGTTTCAGCCTTTCGCTGTCGAAAGAATGCAGCAGAGGCTTCTCGGGCGAGGGCGCAGCGCTGGCCGATTTGGTTGGCGACGTTCCCGAAGAATGGCTGAATGGTATGAACAATTACTGCTCGTCGAACGGCTGGTTCAACGCCGACTTGTTCGCTGTGTCCCATAATCTGCCGGCGTCTGTGATGCCACAGCTCACCGCCCGCCTCGCATCGATGGGGCTTTTAGGCTTCGATCTCGACGAGGGCAGCTACTTTTATCGTCGGCTTCCTTTCAATATCGGTCATATCGGTAAGTCTAATCCCCGTCTCGTCAACGCGCAAAGGCTGATTGATGAGGGGCGCATCGAGGTGCTTTCACAGACAAAAAACCGTGTGGAAGCGCGCGTAACGGGAGACAGCCACACCGTCTATTCGGTGGTTCTCACGCCTGAACAATGCCGCTGTACGTGCCGGTGGATGGGACGGAACGCCGGAGAGAGGGGAGAATGCAAGCATATATTGGCAACCCAGATACTGACAAAATGGAAGAAGAACTAAAGGAACGCTTTATAAAGCTGGCCGATTCGTATCGTGATTCTCCCCAAAATCAGGCCAAAATGCTGCTGCCTTTTTATAAAGAACTGTCGCAATTACCGGCCAAGGAGCGTTACGCCCTGCGCGAAACAGCCAGCAGTCTGTACGTCAGGACACGCAAAGACCGTAACGGTGACGTTGTAGAATGGCGTCCATGCAGTGACGATTGCCGCATGTTTCTGTCGGCAATGGAGTTACTTGTCGACAATCCCCGCAGTGCTTTACTGCCTGTAATGTTCAACTTTCATGTGTCATTGCTCTGCGATTTGCTCCAAATCTACTGCCCTTCATGGATAAAACACATGAAGTTCAGGCCTGACGCGGGCGGCTCCAACATATCATATCTCACCTACATGACGCTTGCTGACCGTGGCTTTGTCGAAACCATCGACGAGCCTCTGCTGGCTCAGATAGTGGGCGAACTGCCGTGGCATAACCATGACAACACGGGTAAGATATTCCTCGAACGCAAGGAACTGCTCGACGAACACGTGTGGTTGCTCTTCCGTTACAACACACCCGTCGCATGGAATGACGATACAGCCATCAGTGCTTTTGCGGAAGGGCGCACAAAAAACAACGGCAGCCTGCAGGCTTTACTATTGAATTGCGCGGCAGAAAGGCGTATTGACCGCGCCCGTCTGCTGAAATCGTCGCTCGATGCCTTGGTGGCGGTAAGGAGCCAACCCCGTTGGTTCATCGCCATTATTGAAGGATTGCAGCCCACTGCCGCCGAATTGCTGTCCCTTCAAGCCTTGCTTTTTCAGGGCCTGACGACGAAAGCGCTCGGTTCGATGAAGCTTTTGCTGCACCTGTTTCGCCAGATAGCCACAGAGCCTGCATTTAATTATACCGACTATATCAGCGTTGTTTCAGGACTTCTGTATGATATGGCGCAGACGAATGTAACCGTAGTGTGCGCCACTTTCGACGCCATTGCCCGTCTTCATGCCTGTGCCCGTCCCGACATTTGCCGTGCACTGTGCCTGATTTTCATGAACAGGGCTGAGGCTGTACAGAAGCGGGCTGCGAAGCTGATTGTGAAATATGGTGACAAAAACGATGAGGCTTTTCGGTCAGAACTGCGCAGTTACGAGACGGAAATAAGGCAGGGGCCCCGCGAAATGCTTGTGGCGTTCATGCCCCCTGAGGATAACGCCCCATCGACTACTGCGGAAGAGGCACCCCCGGCCATCGTCCCTCTGAAGCGATGCCGTGAGAACGACCGGTTGAAATTGCCTGAAAATAAGGACGAGGCCATCTTTTTGCTTTCGTCGGCATTGTTTAAATTTGACGCCTTGCAACTGCAACTTGCTTTCGAAACGGCCATAGAATGGGCACCCCGTCTGACTATTGACGACCTCAATCGTCTGGAAAGCATGTTCAATGAGGCCCGTGCGTGGTCGTCAGCAGTCTATCTTGACGAGAACCGTTTGGTGGGATTGTTCTTCCTTGAGTTCGGCAGAGCCGTAGAACAACGCTTTAAAACTGACGACACGTCGATGAAATCGCGCCTTCTGCGTCTTGCCGACAAGGCCCGTGGACAGGGTTGCTTTCAGGGCGAAACGTTCACAAGGCTGAAGTCGTGCAAGGTAAGGGGTAACTGTTCAGATGTGGAAACATTGCTGAAACATTTGTTATCGGAATACGTTGAGATGCTTTCTTTTGATGCTCCGCTGCCTATTCTTTCTACACCTACACACAAACCAGCCTGGATTAACGCAGAAATACTGATTGAACGGTTGGCTAAATGGCAGCAGGCTGGCGTGCAACCGTTGCCCTTCGACCTGCAACTGGCCCTGCTTCGCTGTGCTGCCGACGATGTACCTGCGGCCCTTTCGATGGCCCATAAGCGGTTGACGGGTGAACCTTTGCACCTGATGCTATATCTCCTTGGCGAGGAAAGCGGGCCCGCGAAGCCCGTCACGTTGGACGAAGCATGGGCGCAGGCCATACTGATAAGGGAGGAAAATAAGAGCACTGACGCCGGTTTTTCTTCCGAATTGGCTCGGGAAGTGAATATTATGACGAAAGTAAACCGTGAGTGGACCGACCACAAGAGGAAAACGTATGACCGTGATGTGCTTGTGTGTATGGCGTCGGCCGACAAGTTTCCCGCCCTGCGGAAGAAGCAGCTGCTTCAGAATTTTATTGACATACGGGGCATTTGGCTACAGTTTGTCGCGCAAAGCGTGATAAGTTTCTTCCCTGCGCTTCCGGCCCCTCTCTTTGCAACGATACTGCACAACTATGGAGTTTTCAGCAATCTGCATGCTGACGACAAGATGTGGGTGGGCTTTGGCCTCAGCTTTTTGCACGAAGCGCAGGTGCCTCTGCGTGGTGTTCCGACCATCTTTGTGGCGTTTTGTATCGCCTCTTCTGATGTAACGCTGCGCGTTTCAGCTATGGAATTGTGCATGGAACGCAGGCTGCAGACCTACGGAGAACGGCCTGCAATAGACCTTTCTATGGTGGGAGAGGCACTGGCCTGCTTCCTGAAAAACGGACTTTTCCCGCTTAGCCGTCTCGCCAAACTGCTCAAAGACCGCTATTGGGGGCAGGAAAAGTTGCTCATGTTACACCTTGGAGAACTGCTCCTGCCGGTCAACACGCTGCTTTCTGCCCAAGCCGTGACAGGCGGAAAAGCCTTTCTGAAGCTTTGCAAGGAGATGGGAATTGCTACCGAAAACATAGCGGAGGCATGACGATATAGTAAATTTCCCGGTTGTTTATGCCTCTGAAAATGCAATCTCTTCAATGTCAGGAAATGAAAATTGAAGAGATTTTTCTCTGTGAAAATTATGGACAGACATTGTCGCGATGGCCTTAACAGCCTGCCAGCCCGCGCTGTCTTACGGCCTTTTACCCGCATCGAACAGCGGCTGAAGCTCGTTGTCCTTCCACCGTTTCATCTCAAACAGCGGCATCCAGTTGCCAAATTCGGGATATTTCTGCCAGTTCGATGCCACGTTTACGCGTTGAGCCGCGTCGCTTATCGTCTGTTCGTCATTAATCTCCTCTATCTTGCGCACCCGTCCGTCAGACGTAAATTCATAGTCGGTATAGTCATAATCCCAATCGCCGTACTCGTCTTTCTCCTTGTGATAGCGTCTTATCGACAGCTCATACAGAAACACATAACCCTTCCGGTTGCCCTTTTCGCCCGGCAACGGGGTAGGGTCGAAGCGGTAACTCATGTATATCCGGCCCATCTCGTCGAGGAAAGCAACCGTGCATCCTTCGCCAAGGAAGGTGAGAAAAGCATACGGTTCGCCGGTCTCTGCCAAGAGAGCAGTGATGTCGCAGCGAAAACCGAGCTTGTCCAGATAATGGTTATATTCGTCGGCTTTGAAAGGATGTTCCCATGCCATTTCCGTCATTCGCCGGTTTTTATCA
>CALIIG010000181.1 GCA_938018155.1 uncultured Prevotella sp. | reverse complement strand
TAATATGAATAATAAAGAATACATATCGACATTAGCTGGCCAGGCAGGTTATACGCAAGCCGACACGCAAAAGATGGTCCGAACTATTATTGAAGCAATGGGACTTTACTTTGAAGATGGAGAGAGCGTCCAGTTATCTAATTTCGGGACTTTTGAAGTTAAAAAGCGGTTAGAGCGTGTTGTCGTTAATCCGTCAACACAGCAGCGTATGTTGGTACCTCCAAAACTTATATTAAGTTTTAAACCTGTATCGGCTATCAAAGAGGATTTAAAGCGCACTGACGACGATAATATTTGAAAGCGAGATGGGAAAGGTTGGTAACAAAGAGCTGGCTCATGTGCTTATAGAGACGTATGGCTTAACCCGAAGTGCCGCCGAGCAGTTTGTTTCTGAAATGTTTCAGGTGCTCATGGCAGGACTGCGTGATGATAAGCAGGTAAAGATAAAGGCACTGGGAACCTTTAAGGTTACCAGTGTTGCGGCACGACGGAGCATAGACATCAACACGGGTGACCCTATTGTTATAGAGGGTCGCGACAAAATTAGTTTTGTTCCTGATGTTTCTTTACGTGATGAGGTGAACCGTCCGTTTTCACAGTTTGAAACGGTTGTGCTGAATGATGAGGTAGATTTTACCGAAATTGACCGCAAGTTTGCGGAAGATTCGGATGCGTTTGTATCAGAGGTTCTTCAGGCCAACGAAGTTATCATATCTGATGATGAAGCTGTTGTTGAGCCTCAGTATGAAGAAATGGTCTCTAATTTGTCTGAGAAGCGTAAAGAAGAATCTGTTGTAACGATTAATGAAGCTCAAGAATCCTCGCTTCCTTCTATTGTACAGTCTGAGAAAGAAGATAATACAGCCCCTGCTATTACATCAGAATCAGTTGCAGTTGCCGATGTGGAAGACTCGTCGAAAAATAATGGAGCAGAGGGATTGACTTCAGAGGCAGAGGCCGTCACAATTGAGAAAGCGGAGGCGAAACCAGCTACCGAAGCCCGGTCTACATCAGTAAATACTTCTTGTGAAAATGATAATATTTCAGAAGCAGACAATAGCGAGCCGGGCGATAGCACGCTGGCAGCCGATGTCAACAGGCAACGCTTCGCTGTTCGAGCTTTGATAGTTGTTGCCGTAGTTATGCTGTTAGCCTTCTTTGGTGGGATATATTATTTCCTTGGAGAGCTGCAACAGCGTGACAATCGTATAAAACATCTTGAGGCTCAAATGATGCAGTCTGCTAAACCACATGTTGCTCATCGTGTAACAAAATCACGGCCCGTTGATTCTACAACGATAAAGATGGCGCATTTAGAGGCTACTGTTGATAAGGCTCAAAAGGGTTTGAGGCAATCGCAAGAGGCTTCTGCCCGGCAATTGGCAGAAAAAGAGCGTAATCAACAGCCTGTGACATCTTTGCATGATAGGACGGTTCCTAAAGCCAAGGAGACACAGGCAAAGCCCCAAACAACTGTAAGGGATTTAGAGTATAATCGTGATGCGCGGGTACGTACAGGAGCTTATCGTATTATTGGTGTTGATAAAACGGTGACGTTGCGTAAGGGACAAACACTTGAAAGCGTCAGTCGTTCTTATCTTGGAGCAGGGATGGAGTGCTACGTTGAGGCCGTTAACGGAGGAAAGACAGAGTTTAAGGCAGGTGATAAGCTGAATATCCCGAAACTTGAATTGAAGAAAAAGAGGCATAATAAACGGTAGTGTGTTTTAGAACATTACTATAATAGAAGGCGTTCCCTGTATAAGATGAAGCGGTTTGTATCTTTCTTTTTCTTTGGAACAGCTGTTTCCTGTTATACTTTATACCAGTATATACCTTATATAATATTTTAAATGGTAGTAGCTGATGAAAAAGTTATTGGTATTTTATTCTGTATTGGCTGTTCTTTGGCTTTCTGCCTATTTTGTCTTAATTCTCAATTCGTACGTTACTATTAAGTATGAAGTAGAAACAATCAATAATGATACTATTGTTGATACCATTTATCAGGTGTTCGATATTGGAGTAGTCCTGAATATAATATGGTTTATTGTCAGTGCATTGCTGTTCTTTCTTATTTATCTGAAGAGCCGTAAAGGCAATAACTGCATATAACAAAATTACCCTCACAGCATGCTGTGAGGGTAATTTTTATAGCAAATTCAGAATGGTATTATCAAAGAAATATTGATGTTTCTTGATA
>CALIIG010000180.1 GCA_938018155.1 uncultured Prevotella sp. | reverse complement strand
TTCGTTGGCAGGGCAGGTGTTTCTGAAGAGCTTTCAACGGTATGGAGACGGTACATGGGATTGCCGTTCTTTTTCATGTCCATCACACGCTTGCATGCTGCTGCGGCAACGGCCCAACGCTTTTCGTCGTAAGTCTGGCTGATATAGAAGGCACCGTCCGACTTGCGTTTCCATGTGCCGAAACACCGCCGTGCCTCATCGCCGCCATTGTAGGCGGGACTGGCCTGGTATACACGCAGGCGGGCAATAAGGCCATAGGCTGCACCCTTGGTAGGACGGCCGAAGTTAGCTATCGACTGCTGGAGAGGCAGACTTTTGGCTGCTTCTTCAAACTCGTTGCAGATATAGTCGACGCATTCGTCGTAAGTGCCGCGCTCACGGTTATAGTTTTTCAGTTCCTCGTTGTTGGCAATAACGTCATCGCCCAGCAGCAACGTGGGACCCCAGTCGAGTAAAAGCCGGTAGTAGGCGTAGGCACGCATGAAATGTGTGTAGCCCAGGATGTCGCGACGGTCGTTTACAGAGAGGCCCGACACTTTGTCGAGGTTCTTCAAAACCGTGTTACAGCGGCGTATAGCCTTATAGTTATTGGCGTAGCGCGTTTCGAAAATACCGAGGTTTCGCGAATCAATTTCGCCCGTAACATACCTCATTGTAATATCGATTTTGGCGTTGGAGAAAGCCTCATCGGTAGCCAGAGGGCCGAGTGTACTGGGGGTTTCCTCTATCAAGTTGCCCTCATCGGGGAACATTCGCGATATATCCCACATGTAAGCCACCGTATTTCGCGTGTTGGCAAAGATGGAATCGCTGCTTATTTCGTCCGAGAAATAGTTGTCGGCCACATTGAGGAAGTTGCACGACGGCATCAGCAAGGCCGACCCGATAAGGGGCAGCAGGCCGGCGATAATTTTCTTATAGGTATTGTGTATCATTGTTTTTCTGTTTTCTTTCATAAGAAATTTGTTCTTCGTGCCGTAATATCAGAAGTAGATATACAGCTGGAAGGTGTAGGTTGCAGGTATGGGATATACCAGCCCGCGGGAAGAAGCCTGTTCGGGATCAAACTCTTTGATGCTGTCGAACACGCACAAATTCGAGCCGATAAGCTGGAAATCGATTCCCGACACGCCTATGCTGCGCAGGTATTTTGTGCGCATGGTATAGTTGAGCGTTACCTCCTGCAGGCGCAGGAACCACGCATTGCGATGCCAGAAATCGGACGAACGCGAGTTGTTTTCACTCTTGCCGTAGGTTAACCGTGGGAAAACAGCGTCGGGATTTTCGGCCAGACCGGGGTCGATACCATGGGCAGCGGCATATTCTTTCGATATCCAGCGGTTGTGCGGATTGGCTACAGTCTTCAGCACGTTGCCGTACTGGCCTTCGAAGAACGGCACATAACCATAGCCCATCATACTTACTGTAGTGCGGCCGCGGCCTTTGAAGAGGATGCCTGCCGTAAAATTCTTATAGCGATATTCGCCTCCGAAACCATACATAAGCAGCGGAGTGTCGCCATAGAAGGACAGTGGCACGTAGTCGTCGCCGTTGATAAGTCCGTCGCCGTTGATGTCGCGATATTTGATGTCGCCCGGTCCGTAGGTGCCGAATGTCTGGCGCGGACTCGACTCAACATCCTTCTGGTCCTTGAACAACCCCAGTGCCTGCAGGCCCCGCTGTACTCCATAGGGATAGCCCGAAGCGTTTTGGTAGGGATATTTGGGCACATCCTCTTCCCAGTTCTTTACGTCGTTGCGCGAATAGGTGAAGTTACCGCGCAGCGTGAAGTCCATATCGTTGTTGATACGCTGCTTGAATGTAAAGTTGCCGTCGGCACCATAGCTCACCATGCGGCCCACGTTACTGAAGGGATTGGAGGTTAATCCCACATACTCGGGGATGAGCGTGCGCTGCTGAAATATGTTACTTCGCTCGTCATGAAAGAAGTCGAGCACAAAGCTAAGACGCTCGTTGAAGAACTTACTTTCAATACCAAAGTCGAATTTTTTGGCCATCTCCCATTTCAAATTGTCGGCACCGATATAGCTTTCCTGCAGTGTTTCAACCTGCGACGAGCCGAAAGGTATGTTGTTAAGACGCTGAACAATGGTAAGATACGGGAAACGCTTGCGCGTAATCTTGTCGTTTCCTACCGTTCCGTAAGAGGCACGCAGCTTCAGGAAGTTCATAAACGGCAGGGCCTTGCGTACAAATTCGTAGTTGGTTGGTATCCAGCCTACGGCCACTGACGGGAAAAAGCCGAAGCGATGACCCTTGGCAAAGTTTTCCGAACCGGTGTAACCGAAGTTCAAATCAACCATATAGGTATCCTTATAACCGTAGGTAAGGCGGCTTGATATGCCCTGATAGCGGAACGGTATAGAGCTCATGTTCGAGCCTGCATCGTTGGAATTCTTGGCGTCGCTCATATAATAATAGAGGAGTGCCGACACACGGTGGTCCTGTTTAAACACGCGATCGTAGTTGAGCGTGCTCTCAAAGTGATACTTTCTATACTGGCTGGTGTTCTTGCTAAACGATGCAGCCTGGCTGGCAATGCGCAAAACGGTGTTCAAAGAGCCGTCGGCGTTGCGGCCTACAGCCTGATACAGAGGGGGCTGTACAAGGCGGCTTTCGCCATAATAAGAATTAATGTTGTAGGCTCCCTGCATGCGAATGCGGAGGCCGGGGGTGATAAACTTCAGGTCCTGGTCAACAGCGAGCGTTACCTTACCCTCATATCCCTGGTCGCTGCGGCGGCCACGGCGGTTAATTGACACGTAGGGCGAGGTAAGTGCATTGGCTCCGGCGGCAGGATACAGGCCGTTGGAGTAAACCGTTGGCAGCAGCAGGGGGTTGAGATAGGCCTGTGCAGCCCAGATGTAGTCGGTGTTCGAAATACCGGGATTGTTGTTGGTAATCAGCGTCCCGTCGGTACCAAAATATACCTTTGTGAGCGGTGTGAGCTTCAAATCGAGGTTGGTACGATAGGTGTAGCGGTTGTAGCCTACGTTCGATGCGTACGGACTGTCCTTGTCGGTTTTGTATGCTGCGTCTTCAATATTGGCACCCAGACTTATAAAATACTGCGCCACGTTGGCACCTCCACGCGCACTGATGTATGCGTTTTTGTTCCACGAGGTTTTCCTTACCATTTCCTTCTGCCAGTTTACATCGGGATAAAGGTCGGGGTCGAGGCGGTTTTTGATAATATTCAGTGCCATATCGTTATACAAAGGAGTCTCTCCCCGTTCTTCCCTTGCTTCGTTGGCGAGCTGTGCATAGTCGTAAGCACCGAGATAATCGGGCAGTCGTTTCAGCTGGTTGAGGGTTACCGAGCCACGCGCCGTAATCTGTATTTTGTCGGCCATACCGTGTTTTGTGGTAATCAGTACAACACCGTTGGCACCTCTTACACCATATACAGCTGTTGCCGATGCATCCTTAAGCACCGAGAAGCTCTCAATATCGGCCGGATCGAGGTCGTTGATATTGCCTTCCAAACCGTCGATAAGTACCAACGCCGACGCATTGGCACCAAAGGTCCCGATGCCGCGAATCCAGAAGTCGGATATGTTTTTGCCCGGCTCGCCGCTGCGTAACGACGTGATGACGCCGGCCACACGACCGCCCATCAGGTTCGCCACCGAGGTGGTAGGACGCTGGAGGTCCTGCGGGTCGACAGTGGTAACGGCCGACAGCGTCGATATTTTGCGCTGCGACCCCAGGGCTGTAACCACAACCTCGTCGAGCTTATTGTCGGCAACGAGCTTCATCTTCAGGTCGGTTTGATTGCCCATCACCACATACTCGCGCTTCTTGAAGCCGGTGTACGAGAACACGAGCTTGTCGCCCCGTTCGGCTTTAATGGTAAACTTACCGTCCATATCGGTGACGGTTCCCATGCCGGGTTTGTCCAAAATACTGATGGCAACGCCAATCAGCGGCTCGTCGTTATCGCTCACGGTTCCCGAAACCGTGAATTCATTGCCCTTTGCTGCCTGTGCCGTCTGCGTAGCCCTACCGGTCGAACGCGTCTGCGCCGGCGCCTGTCCTGCGGAGAGAAGCAACAGCGACACCAGTAAAAAATGATATTTCATGAATAATATTGTTTTTGTTTTTAGGTATATTTTTTTCAGGAGTTATGGAGTTAACTTTCAGGAGTTACGGAGTTAACTTTCAGGAGTTATGGAGTTAAGGAGTTAGAAGGAGTTAAGACAAGTGTCTGTTTTATGTCATTAACTCGTTTCGTTTCCGTCAACGCGGTGCTCACATCATTTCTTCCACTCTGTCTCTTACCAGTACTTTAGAGAAATCTGAGTTTTGTCTTAACTCCTTAACTCCATAACTACCGGCTCCTAAGGAAAGAGTTTTCGAGTATTGAGAGTATTGGCTTAACTCCCTTTAACTCCTTAACTCCTGACTCCTGATAAAATAACTCCTGACTCCTTTTAAAGAGACCCCTGTTTCCTGATTGAAAGGCTCCTTAAGCCTTTCAATTAGTTAATAGTCAGCTTCCTTACACGATAATTGCCCCAGTCGGCCACGTAAACCGAGCCGTCTTTGCCTATACCTATACCCGTAGGCTCTCTAAAGAGGGCTTCTTTCTTCGAACCGTCCTTATATCCGGCCGTACCGGGCACGCCGAGTACGGTTTCAACCATACCTTCGGGCGATATACGGCGAATGCAATGGTTGTCTTTGTCGGCCACGTACATGTAGGCCTGGGCGTCACAATAAATCTGGCA
>CALIIG010000179.1 GCA_938018155.1 uncultured Prevotella sp. | reverse complement strand
TCAACGCCGTTCCATGGCGATGGGCACAGCCTTACGGCAAGTTCTTCGGCATTTATCCGCGTCCGGCAGATTATTCAAAGCTGACGCTTTCGCCGTCAACCTCAACCTCCCGCCCTTACATCGACTTTGAGGTAGAGCAGAATGTAACCAACCAAAAAGATTTCATGACGGCCTGCTCGGGCACGGTGCAGTATGCTACCCAGTTCGTTGCTCCGACCACTAACCTTGCCTTTCGCCATGCGCTTACCGCCGTACGCTTTAAGGTAGGCCAGAACCTTTCATGGAACAAGACCATCACAAAGATAGAGATAGTCGGTGCGAAGAGCAAGGGACGTTACACTCCCTCCACAGAAGCCGACGGCACAGGTGCCGCATGGAGCGGACAAACTGCTCCCGCAACCTTTACGCTCGACGGCCTTAGCGTGAGCACATCGGAGAACGTGAATAACATTATTGTCGGGAATAACGGTGACAACGGCACGTTCTACATGATTCCGCAGACGCTGACGGGCGCAGGCGTACAGGTAAAGGTTTTCTTCGGCGGCAGTGCAACTCCCGCTATTACCGCCACGCTCAAAGGTACATGGAAGCCAGGAACAACCAAAGTATATGCTCTGTCGCAGAACACGTCCGACTGGAGCTACGTGCTGAACGTCGTAGGTCCTACCGCAGCCGTTGCTTATGATCAAACAGCAGCAGGCAATTATACCATCCAAAGTTATAGGAAAGATGCTGTAACAAATACCTTACAGCCCGTCAAATGGAAGGTTGTAGGTTATCAGGAGAGCGCAGACGGAGGAACTACCTGGTCAACGCTTAGCGATACCAAGCCTGCATGGCTTACCTCGTTAAGTAAAGTAAGTGGCGACGGCGTTACATCGGGTAACGAAACTGGAGCTGCTACCGTACAGAAAGCCCCTATCATAGATAAACTGGCTGCCTATAACAAAGTATTGCACGACGCAACCCCCAAAGGCAGTGCCGGCAACTATTACAATCTCTCCAACCATAATGGAGGTGCAGCCGTTGAGAACACCGCCAATTCTTACCTGATCTCCGCTCCGGGCTATTACAAAATACCATTGGTTTATGGCAACGCCATCAAGAACGGCAGCAACAATACCCACGCTTATATTAGCAATGCGCCGACTGGCACACCCAAAGAACTTTATGTACTGCGCCACTTCAAGGACCACGCCGGCGTAGACATTGATAACCCCTGGATTACCCAAACCAACAGCGGGGCGAATGCTCCCGACGGCGCGAAGATCGTATGGACTGACCAAAGCGGCCTAGTCGAAGCCAGCAGTCTCGGCATCGAGGGCAGCGGAGCGAATGCCTTTGTCCATTTCCGCGTGCCGCAGGATAAGATTAAGAACGGCAATGCTGTCATTGCCGTTACCAAAGGCGGCACGGTCGTTTGGTCATGGCATCTGTGGTTCGACCACGACGACGTGCTGAACACCACCCCAATTGTCAACTTTCAGAACGTTACTTACAATTTTACAAAACAGCCGCTCGGTTATGCCCGCCGCAAGTGGGAGGTCAGCACCTATGACAAACCACGCGTAGTGCGCATCCATGTGGAGCAGGCCATCGCCAATGGTTCTCCTGCCGTCAAGCAGAAAGGTACTATCGACATCACACAGAATCCCGGCAGTGTCAAGGATTTCTATCACACGCTCTACCAGTTTGGTCGCAAGGATGCCATGCCCGGTACGGATGCCATTGCCGATGGTTCGTTCAACAAGAGCGCGGGTGATCACATGTCCATTCAGAATGGTATCCAGCATCCAGAGAACTTCTACGAAGGCATGGGTATTACTTGGAGCACTCTTCCTCCTACCGGTTACTCTTATTACAACCTCTGGTCGATGAACAACACTGCAACAAGTTTCAATGATAACCCCGTCGTCAAAACCATCTACGACCCCTGTCCTGCCGGTTTCCATATACCTGCCTCGAATGCTTTCTCGGGCTTCACCACCACAGGACAGTACACCACCTATTCGAACGAGTTCAACGTTGAAGGAAGTTGGGATGACGGGTGGACATTCAAGTCGAAGACGGGCCCCAATACTATTTTCTTCCCAGCCTTGGGCCAGCGCGATGGCATCGGCGGTATGTTGATTAATAAGGGCTATTACGGCTGTTATTGGGTAGCCATCCCGTCCCCCTATGGGACTGTTTACACACTGAGGCTCAGCCCAAGCGATATAGGAATGGATTGGACGGCCGGTAGATCAAGCAGTCTCGCAGTACGTCCCGTGGCAGAATAATCAAACAGCCATGTATTCGCATGCTTTCGCAGTGTCAATCAAACTGGCAGATGTACTGAAAGACTGTCTGCCGGTTCAGATGACACGGCAGGGGAATGCCTTGCAGAAGGCAGAGAAAAACAAGGCTCACGCAAGCCCCCGGAATTTCTCACGGGTCGGAAGAAAATTTCCAACGTGTGAGAAATTTACGGGGAACGTGTGAGAAAAATATTTTTCACGTGTGAGAAATTTTGCTGCGACGTGTGAGAATTTTTCGCCCCACACGTGAGAAATTTTAAAGTCGTACGTATGCGCCGAATTGCCCACGGCAGGCGGGCTGATTTTGAGGCTCGCCGGGCAGAACGGGCGGGCGGTTCGGCCATTGCGCGGCGACTGATATAACAGACAAGGAAACCTGTCGCGGACAGGAATATTTTATAACAATTTAAAAAACGGAACAATGAAAATCAAACTCATTACCAAGAAGAAGCCGGGCGACAAGAATGCTCCCGGAAAGTTTTACGCCAACCCTGTAAATGCAGGCAGGAAAACGCTTAAGGACATAGCGCACGACATCGCAGGGCGGTCGTCACTGACGCGCGGCGACATCGAAAACGTGCTGTCGAATTTTATTGACTGTCTGCCGGGCTACCTACGCGACGGCTTCAGCGTTCAGCTCGGCGAGTTCGGCACGATGCGCCTCACGCTGTCGAGCAAGGGCTCGGAAACCGAAAAGGCTTTCAACACCGACACCATCAAACCCCGCGTAACGTTCACGCCGGGCGTGGAGCTGAAGTCGGCCCTGCGCGACAATTCGTATGAAACGATGAAGGAAAAGGAGAAGGAAAAAGGGAAGAAGGAAGAGAAGGAAAAAGAAAACAAGGAGCCGTGATTTAGAAGTAAAATTTTAGGAGTTATGGAGTTAAGGAGTTAGGGGGAGTTAAGACAATACCCTGATTTAAGAGTAAAGAATTAAAATAAAAGAGTGAAATTTTGGGAGTTAGGGAGGTAAGGAGGTAAAGGGAGTTAAGACATTACTCTGCTGTAAGGAGCTGGGAGGAGGCGAAACCTGATAC
>CALIIG010000178.1 GCA_938018155.1 uncultured Prevotella sp. | reverse complement strand
CATAGGTCTGACAGAAAAAAGGTGCGACAAAATATACATTTGTCGCACCTCGTTCAACCGTAATGAGGCAGCTCATGTTGCATGAACGGAGCCGCCTGCCAGTTTTATCGCATGGCCCAGAGGGCATCAACGCCCATTGCTCCGCGCAGCTGGTTCACGCCTTCTGTGTTGAGCGATACGTCCATTGCCTTGCCACTGGGCAGCACTACGCGCACGGTGCCGTCAGAATTAAAGCGGAAAAGCTGCTCCGTCTTACCGCCCTGGGTCTCTGACCAGCTATTTGAAGCCTTGTCATAAGTAAATAACTGCTTGTTTCCGTCGGGGTCGGTAATTTCGTATCCATCCTTTAAGGTCTTGACTGCATAATAGCGACCGTCCTCTCCCAACACCTGTTTCGTTTTACCAATATTGCTGGCTACCGGATTCTCGCCGGTCCAGAACTCGATACTGTTAAGCACGATCGCATCGGCAGCACCGCACACGGCATAGACAGGACTGATGAGAAGGAAGATAACTTCGTTCAGGAACTTGTACTTCGTAGCATGTTTGTTCCACTTTGCTATTTTGTTAAACAACGAGAAACTACCCACACAGGAACTTGATAACAGACAGCCAGCCGTCAGCAAAACTGCCATCTTTGCATGTTTGATTTTCATAATGATAAGTTTAAAACGTTATAATAACAGGCTGTAAAGTTACAAATTTAATCAAAGGTAAGGTGAAAAGAAAGAAAATTTAAGAAAAAGACACATTGTTTTTCCCAGGTAATCGTCTGCTTATTAAAGGTATAAGACAGCCTCCGGACCCTCATTGAACAACAGGTCGAGGATGGAAAGGTTGGGCTGAAAGCCGTGTTTCTGTTCGTATACCTGATAGTATCGGCGTGGCCGGAAACCGTCATCGGGCAGCGGATGCTTCGGGCGGATGGCGTCGCGAAAGTCTGTAACGCCTTCCTTTTCGGCCGAAGCATAGACCTCGGTAAACGCTATTTGCGGATGAATATCAAGTAGTTCGCACATCTTGCGGGTGATGGCGGTATTGAAATCGAAAAGCAACTCCCACC
>CALIIG010000177.1 GCA_938018155.1 uncultured Prevotella sp. | reverse complement strand
CAGCCAGCTGGCGTATGGTATATTTCGTAAGCATATAATTACGGTATGTGGTTCCGTCGGGAGCCAGATAGGGCGCGCTGTTGAGCTTAAGCAATGCTACATGGCCCCTGCTGTCATCGCCGTTCCAGCCACATTCAACCTGAAATAGCTTAATTCTCAGGTGTTTAATAAGGGCTTTTGCATAAATCAATTCTCTTTCGGTGATGGCAGAAAAGCTCCTGATTTGCCCGTTTCTAAAGAATATATATTCGAGAGCATGGAAGCCAACGATAGATGATGGTTGGCTTTCGGGGTCGTCCAGGTTTCGGTTACTTGTCATGAGCTGGTCGAAAGTGTGATGGTCTAACGGCCAGTTGTTGATGTCTGAATCAATAGAATAATTGGCATTTGCGCCAAGAAAGAAACCCTCTGTCCGCTCATAAGCCAGCCGCATATTGAGGAAAAGATGTGCCGTTTTGTCTATTTGGGCTTGTGTATAATGCCCATATTCCAATGTCTCAATGCTGTTATAGGTCGAGTCGGCATACAGAGCCGTCCTGGCATTTAAGGGTATGATGGTATTGTCAATGCAGTTGGCAAGGGCTTGTTCTAACGATAACGCGCCACCATTTCGTTTGCTTCCGTCTTCATCATTGCTATTACATGAAACAAAAATCAATATGGACGATAACAAAAATAAATGTAAAGACTTTCTCATAAATTAGGAATCGAATAAAAATGGCATACTGTTGACAATAAAAATCCACCAGACAAGCTGGTGCTTTGTCTGGCGGATATAAATAGATGCTATTAAATTGCGTTGATGAATGCTACCACAGCATCGCGGTCGGCTTTGCTTAAGCGGTAGAATTTCTGTGCAGCAGCGTAGGCGTCGCTTTTCTTACTGTAACCGTGCCACATAATAGCCTCTACAACGTTACGTGCGCGATTATCGTGCAAACGGCAGCCTTCGCCGGTCTCCTGAACCGATAATCCACGGCCCCACAGCGGTGTTGTACGGCACCATCCGGTGCGAATATCGTTCTCCATAAACATACGGTGCTGGACAAGGTCGGTATAAGGCCAGATAACCGTGTTGCTATACTCGGGCATTCCATGGCCTAAGCTGCAGAATTGACGTGATATTGGGTCGAGCCAGCCCGTGTCGTCTTTGATGGTCCACGACGGGCGGTGGCAGTGTGTACAGCCCATAGCATAGAAGAGTTTTTTGCCACGCTGCACCTCTTCTGTTTCTAAGTTGCGGGCACGAGGCACTCCAAGTCCGCGGTGCCAGACGGCAAAGGCGTAGAAATTGTCATTACTCATCTCCTCTTGATTGTTCCAGGGAGCATTGTGCATGACGTAATTCTCATAGTCTGCGCGGTTAGCGGGAGTATTTGTATTTAGTCCGAGCAGCTTGTTTACCATCTGTGAGATACCCGTATCTGTGCCATCGGCATAATAAGGATGTAGCCATGATGTTACCGATTGGCCGTCTTCCTTTATTGTTTTAATCACATCCTGATCCTCACTCATCCTTTTGGCCCATGCCTTTGAAGTGTAAAGGTAATGGCGGTCAGAGCGTGTTACGTTGGTAATATTCCAGATAGCATTAGCACCAGGACCGTCGAGCAGAGCCGCACGCGTCATAGCGTAGGTAAATTTCTTGACGCGTTTGGTACCATCGGCTAAAGTATACCATGCCGTAGGTGCCCAGTCGTTGGCTCCTGTATTCCACATTCCCGGATTAAGGGTGGCGTAGAGGGCCTCACGTTGGTATTGAACCTTCATTGAATCCTGACTGATTGCATCTAGCAACCCCGTACCATACATGCCGATAGTCGACTCTAAGCGTACGGCATAATTGTCTGGTTTGGGCGACGTATTGAAAGCATCACGGTCAATTGACACGTCAGGATAAGTGAGATTATAGCTTTCTCCGTCGGGAAATTTGTTGCCATGCTCGTCGGTTGCCGTTTTCCATGTAATATGAATACCACTTTCTTCAATGGGTGCCTTGAAAGGATACACCGCCTTTGTTTGTGGCATGCCCGTTACTTCACTAATGTAACTGTTGGCAGCATAAGGTTTACCGTTGCCATCTGTGCCTGCCGTAGGGTGGTAAATTACAAGTAAATATCCGTTACCCATGTCGTTGGCACGATACCTGTCCTGCCTTTTTCCATGCCCATAAGAGGGGTGACAGTATTCGCAGCCGGAACGAACGTAAGCAGGTCCCAGCCCCCAGAAGGGCTTTGTAAAGGTATTTGCATCGTGCTCAAAGAACAATTCACCAGTCTTGAACGTTGTATAGAGCTGGGGATTGTTTTCTATTTGTGGAACAGGATTAGAGTAGCAGCCCTGTTCGTTGCTTGTAGTTCCCTTCTCTCCACCAGGTAACCATTCGGCCTCGCTGAATACACTGAGCGAGTCTTTTGGCCAGCTTGTGCGCGAAGAAGTGTCAATATTGTCATCAGAGCAGGCTGTAAACGATGTTACAGCCAGTGCTCCAAAGAGAAACGTTGCTAAATTATTTCTCATCTTTTCAGCTTTTATCCCTCTCTTATTTAATAAG
The DNA here is from genome assembly GCA_938018155.1 of uncultured Prevotella sp. Taxonomy (GTDB): domain Bacteria; phylum Bacteroidota; class Bacteroidia; order Bacteroidales; family Bacteroidaceae; genus Prevotella. The sequence goes on along the minus strand of CALIIG010000177.1, from coordinate 14,430 downwards.
GAGGAATCAGTTTATATTATATTATTTCTTTTTCTGCTGGATATATTCGTCAGCCTGTCCCAACATATTTGAAAGCTCTGTGCAGGCATCAATAGCAGCCTTTACCTCAGGATGGGTCTTATCATAGTTTGATACGAAAGGCTTAGGACACGCTTTAATAGCTTTCTGTGCTTTGTTAATGGCGTTCTGAACCTTTGTACCCAACTCCGGATTATACTTTTTAAAGTAGCTTGCAAAGCTGTTTTGTGCAACTGTTGATGATGTATTCTCAATATCGAATTTGCCATTCCATGTGTTGTTAATGCTCTGGATGTTGTGCCAGAAGTCGGTTAACGAGTTGTGAGAGAAAGGCGATTCAATATAGTTAGGGTCAGATTGCTGGTTCTCTGGCGTTGTGCCCAGGCCGTAAGGCTTGCCCATCTTTGTCTGTCCTACTTCGTCACAGATACCTGCGCAGCCTTTATCTCCAGCTATAATAGCCGATATTGCTCCCTTAATGGTTGTGTAAGTGCTTCCCGGTTTGCTTGCATTAATCATGTTCCAGCCATAAGTTTTGTCACTCGATGGCATCGTTATCTTCCAGTCTAAATCGGCCAAAGCCTTCTTGTGTGCTTCAGTACCGCCACTCCAGCATACTTCTAATTCGTAAACGGAATACATTAAATCGCCGGCTACTGCTACGGCATATTTCAGCTCATCAATAGGTTTGACATCCGTAAAATCGGCACGATCGTTATAATCGTCGAAAGCATTGTTGAACGATGCCACCGCACGAGGCTGACCGTTACGGAATATCACAAACTCGATTGCGTGGAAACCTAACAGGCTGTTGCCCAGATTGTCGTGTGCGTTATTGATGTTATCATCATCGTTGTTTGTGGTATACTGTGCCAGACCCGGACCTTTTAACAGCGCGTGCAGGGCAGGAAGAGAGAGTGGCCATGTATCAATGTGCGGGTCAATATTATAGTCGGATGCGGCTCCCATGAGGAAAGCTTCACTGCTTTCGTATGCAGCGCGTGCCTTTAACCATGAGTCGCAGGCCGCCTTTACCTGAGCTTCTGTTGCATTTCCATGCTCAACGGCATCGCGAAGCGTCTTTAATTGTGTGTAAAGAGCCTCGGCATGTACTGCCATGTCTTTGTAAGTTTGGTTTACAGTAGCGTTGACATAGTTATCGAGAACTTTGCCAAGAAACACCTCTTCTTCTGTCATGGCATTTGTTCCTCCACCAGGTTCGTCGTTGTTATCAGAGCAACTTCCGAAGCCTAAAGCCATTGTACCTGCTGCTGCAAGGAGCAGAGCATTCCTGAATAGTTTTTTCATTGTTAATTTATTAATAAGTTAAATGTTATGATTCTTAAGGGAAATATTATAGAAAGAAGCCTTCATAGGCAACACCTATGTTTAGAGAAGGCTCATTATTGTACATCTTTTTGAAGAAACGATGACTGTATTCACATTTCACTACGATTTGTGGTATGGGATAATAGTTCGCGCCGAAGTGCAGAACATTCTTTTCTTCATACGTGTAAGCAGCCTGACGGGCATCACGAATATACGGATTGTAGTAATCGTAACGGCCAAAGAGATACATCTTCTGCTTGTCGGCGCGTAAGCTTTGTATTTGTGAGAACACGTCATAGCCGGCTTCAATACCTAATGCTACGGCGTTTTTACCTACTTCTGATGATGAGTAAGGACTTGTCTTTGTGCTGCGACCTGACAGAGATCTCACGTCATAGGCATTGTCAAGATGGCCGTAAGTAGCCTGCCCGCGCACAATCCAGTTGTTCCTGTTCCATGTAAAGTCAACGCTTCCAATGCTTACAGCTCCCGTAAGTTTTTCCTGCGAGTCGTTCATTAACGTATTATTGATTGAGTGTCCATAATATCCACTCATACCAATACGAATGCCGGGCATGGCAAAATAGTCAATACGGGCTGCCGCAGCATACTTGCTTGCCGGCTCAAATTCGAAAGCACTGTGTGACCCTTTGTGAATCCAGCCGTCACGATCAAATTGCATGGCATCAAGGCCCTCGAGGAATTGCAGTTCGTATTTAAACTTCGAGTAGCGGCCCCACAGGCTTATTCCCGTCTGATGCCAGGTTGAAGGCAGTATTGTATTTTCCCCTTCGGGCCTGTAAACAGTAAAGAAATTCAATGGCTCGTGATGAGCATTGTTCAATCCTACCGGCACAACGATATGACCTATACGCAGATTAAGGGCACGCGAAAAACTCTTTTGCAGCCAGAATTGTTCCAATTCGACCTCACCTCCCTTTTCTGTTTCTACTTCCCATTCTCCTCCTTCTTCATACTCTCGCTCGTATGCAGAGCCTGTCCCGCCGTACTCAAACTCGATTTCTGTGCCCATGCTCCAGCCTTTACCGAAGTCGTAACCTAAGTAAATTACGGCGTGAGGTATGTCAAACCGGCCGTGCGAGCCTTTGTTTTTATACTTGGCAGGCTCATAATAACGGTAAACATTGTCGCTGTAAAAGTTCCTTGAGAGGGCCACTTCACCATATCCTCCTACACTGAGACGGTGCCCACCTGCATGGTTCATAACCGAATCGGCTGCGTTAACCTGAGCGCAAGCCGTGGTAGTGCTTGCTATAAAACATAATCCTGACAGAATAGCTGTTGTTAGATTCTTCATTATTTACAATAAATTTGAATTGTCCAAAGTTGGGAAAGAGTGCAGGTTTCTGGTTGCGGTCTCGCCTTCACGTTGCAAGATGGTGACGCAGGAGCTGCATAAAACAATATCCATTCATTCTTTTTTACGTGCCGAACGGGAGTGGCAATCATCACTGCACTCTTTGTTTTGGAGAGTTATCGAATCTTCGTTCTTTTCTGTTTGCAAAATTAAGCAGTATTTACAATAGTGGCAATACCTAAAAATTGGTAAAGCTATATATCATTATTTATGGGTATTTTGGTTGGTTTGTATATAAAATTTTTATATTAAGGTACGCATTTCCCGATTCTTTTTATTTATTTTGCAAAAAGAAAATTAAAACAAAAAGTGCGTATGAAGAGCCATAAATTGTATGAACCTACTGATACTTTAATCTCTATTATACAGGATAATTATAATATTTTGCAAAGCCTTGGGTCGTTTGGCATTAATCTTGGCTTTGGAGACAAGACGGTAAAAGGGGTTTGTGAGGAGCAGAATGTAGACACTTTTACCTTCTTGGCCATCGTTAACTTCACGATAAACGGGTATCGTGAATACGACGATATTGAGCGGTTGTCCATACCTACCATGCTTCATTATCTTAAAGCCAGCCACGAATACTACATCCATTTTGAATTACCGTTCATACGTAAGGAGCTTGTTAACGCGCTTGATGAGAACGATAATCTGGCCCGACTGATTTTACGGCTCTACGATGAGTACGCACACACGGTGACAAACCACATGCAATACGAGGAAAAAACGGTGTTCCCGTATGTCGAAGGGCTTGAAAAGGGTATTGCTTCGTCCAATTACGATATTGAAACTTTTTCGCGGCATCATGGGCAAATTGACAAGAAGCTGCGCGAACTAAAGAATATTATTATCAAATATCTGCCGTCCGACGGCCTGCATAACAACCAGCTTACGGCTACGTTATACGCTATTTACAATTGCGAACAATGGTTAGACCAGCACTCGCACGTTGAAGACGAGTTGTTTATACCTGCTATTCGCCGATTGGAAAAACTGATGAAGCAGGACGATGTCAGCGTAAAGATATCGAATATGATAAGTCAGCAGCCCGACAGCAGGGAAACATTGTCGGAGCGTGAGAAAGATGTCATCGTTGCTTTAGTGCAGGGAATGACGAACAAAGAGATTGCAGACCACCTCTGTATTTCAATAAACACGGTTATTACACACCGTCGTAACATTGCGCGAAAACTGCAAATCCACTCTGCCGCCGGGCTTACCATCTATGCTATTGTCAACAATCTGGTTGACATATCAAATGTAAAACTGTAACTTCCCACTGTAAAATTACACCTTATATAATATAGGGGTTCCGGTTTTCTGCCGGTAATGTTTCTGCGTTACGCTGGTAACATTTTGTTTTTTCGTTTACGCGATGATATAAAACAGGTGCCGTCCCATATTCATCGGGGCGGCACTTAGTCATTATATTTACAGCCAGGCCGACAATAAATGGGCAAACCATCCGCGAAATCTTTGCCAGGGTGTGCGCCATTCTTTCCATTTCCCGGGGGTAAGTTTAAACGATTCCGGCTTCTGCGAATCGAAAAGCCGGTCGAGTTGTGCTGTAATGCAGGGGTCAATTATCACTGCATTCTCTTCGTAATCGAACCTGAGGCTGCGCGCATCAAGGTTAGCCGACCCCACTGTACAGAACCGTCCGTCGACCATAATGACCTTGGTGTGATGAAAACCGGGTTTAAACATCCACAAATTGCAGCCTTTTTTCATGAGCTTGTGGGCGTTGTAGAAACCGCAGTCGGGCGTCAGGGGCTCATCACACTTCACTGAAAGCATAATGTCTACCTTTACACCACGTTTCACAGCTTCTGTAAGGGCCTTCTTAATTGAGCGGTTCAGCGTAAAATAAGGGTTGATAAGTTTGATACTGTCTTTTGCCGACTGTATGGCTGATGTATAGAAATCACGTATGATGGTGTTTGAAATGCGAGGCTCACGGTTAATAATGCCTACCTGCTGAAGGCCGTGCGAATGGCAGCTGTCGGCCTTTAATCCGTGGAAATACGATATATCGCCCAGGCCTCTGTAATATTGTGGTCCGTGAATATTTTGCTTAGCGGTCTTGTTCCATGTGCGCAGAAAGATGCGTTGCAGCTCGTTTACCGCGTCGCCTTCGATGCGACAGTGCATGTCGTGCCACTCACCCACCTGTGCTGTGCCCTTAATATAATAGTCGGCTACGTTCATACCGCCCGTATATGCCAGCCTGCCGTCAATGACAACTATCTTGCGATGGTCGCGCGCCCATACGTGATTGACGAACGGAAAGCGAATGGGGTCGAACTGATAAATCTCTATTCCCTGTGCACGGATGGCGTCAATATCCTGCTTTCGCATCGGGCTGTTGTTCGACATATTGCCAAAAGCGTCATACAGCAGCCTTACCTTTACGCCCTCTTTCACCTTTGGGGCAAGGTGAGACAGCAGTATACGGTTGATGGAATCGTTGCGAAAGTTGAAGTATTCCATGTGAATGGAGCTTCGTGCCTGGTCAATAGCCTTAAAAAGATCGTCGAATTTCTCCTGTCCCGTCATCAGCAGGGTTACCGTGTTGTTGCGCGAAAAGCGTATGCCTTTGCTTTCGAGGGCGTGTACTATAAGTGTATCGCTTGTTTGTGCATGGCTCTGAAGTGTTGCGAAAGCCATGCCGGCTGACATGAAAGCGGCTATAAGTTTTCGTGCAGAACGATAGAAAGCTCTCATTCTTATGTTGATGCCTGTTTAAAAAGGTGTTGGGTTATCCTGTTTTTTCTGTCGGTTTGTAACCGCTGTTTTATTGGTTTAGCATTGACGATGCGTAGCTGTCGACAATGCCCAGCAGCTGTTTCCGGCTGTTGCAAACCAATACCGAATGAATTTTATGCTGGTGCATAATGCGCTGTATTTCAGTAACCCGGGTCTTCAAACTTACTATTTTGGGTTCTCTTGTCATAATATCGCTCACCGTGTGGTTAAAAAACTCGGCCTGCCAACGCTCCATTGCACGTCGTATATCGCCGTCGGTGAGTATGCCTGCCACCCTTCCCTCGTTGTCAAGAGATACGCCAAGCCCCAGCTTTCCTTTTGAAACCTCAATGATGGCTTCGCCAAGGTGCATGTCTTGCGGTATAATTGGCAGGTCGTCGGTGCGCATAACGTCTTCGGCCGTGGTAAGCAAGCGTTTGCCAAGCTCGCCTCCGGGGTGAAACTGTGCGAAGTCACGGGGCCGGAAATCGCGCACCTGCATCAGGGCTACAGCCAGTGCATCGCCCATGGCAAGCACGGCAGTGGTCGACGAAGTGGGAGCAAGGTTCAGCGGACAAGCCTCGTGGTCGACCCACACCTTAAGGTGAACGGTTGAATATTTGGCCAGCAGCGAATCGGGATTGCGGCTTACACCAATGATGGGTACGTTCATGTGCTGCAGGATGGGCACAAAACGGAGCAGCTCATCAGTCTGCCCACTGTTGCTCAATGCGAGCACAACGTCGTCGGATGTCATCACGCCGAGGTCGCCATGATAGGCATCAAGCGGGTTGATAAAGAAAGCAGGCGTGCCCGTTGACGACAGTGTGGCGGCTATTTTAGCCCCAATGTTGCCGCTCTTTCCAACGCCCGTCACAATTACCTTGCCGTGGCAATGGTATATCAAACTGACGGCGCGCTCGAAACTTTCGTCCAGTTGGGGAATGAGATCGAGCAAGGCCTGTGCCTCGTCGCGAATGCAGTGTTCGCCATATTGAAGCGAGTTTTTCAGTCGGTTTTCGGCTTCCTGATTCATCATTTTGTTGTTCTCGCACCGTTGTTGTTATGCCTTCTGCACACCGTTGCTGTTGCAGCGGTGTGCCTGCTGGGGCTTATACGGGCGTTGTTGTTTTTTATTGATGGTATAAAATATTCGTAAGGGTTACCGGTTTGTCGTGCTATGCGGGCAGCTGTGCACCGGCACCGGGCAGCAATTGTTTGATGAGGCCTTCGAGTTTATCCAGTTCGAGCATGTTTGCAGCGTCGGAAAGGCCGCGGTCAGGCTCCGGATGCACCTCGAAAAAATAGCCTGAAGCTCCGAAGGCTTTGGCGGCAAGGGCCATTGACGGCACAAATTTGCGGTCGCCTACAGTCTTGCCATCGCCTGCCGACGGACGCTGAACGCTGTGCGTGCAGTCCATGATGACGGTAGGTGTAAGCTCTTTCATGTCGGCGATATTGCGGAAATCGACAACCAGATTGTTGTATCCGAAGCAGTTTCCACGCTCGGTAAGCCATACGTCGGCGGCACCACTCTCCAACGCTTTCTGCACAGGGTATTTCATATCGCGCCCTGACAGGAACTGGGCTTTTTTGATATTTACCGTACATCCCGTTCTGGCGGCAGCCACAAGCAAGTCGGTTTGCCGGCAGAGGAAAGCAGGAATCTGCAGCACGTCGCACACCTTTCCGGCGGCTTCGGCCTGCCAGGCCTCGTGAATATCGGTGGTTATGCGCAGGCCATAGCGTTGTTTTATATCGGCAAGCATCTGTAAACCGCGTTCAATGCCCGGCCCGCGGAACGCGTGCAGCGATGTGCGGTTGGCCTTGTCAAACGATGCTTTGAAGATGATATGAGTGCCCAGCGTGTGGTTAATGCGCACAAGCTCGCGGGCTATGCAGTCGAGCAACTCGGCATTTTCGATAACACAGGGGCCCGCTATGAAAACGGTTTTATCCATATTGCCATGTCATTATATATATGCAAAGATACAAAAAAGGATGGCAAACGCCAATTTGTTTCCTTTAAAAAAGCAGTTTTGTAAGGCTGTTATGACGTATTGCCTCCGGCTTGCTGTTGTAACGTCAACGTTCGACGGCCGTCAGCAGCGTTGCTGACGACCGCCGAACGATGGGTATGACGGCCGTCGTACGCACTGCTGACGGCCGCCGTACAATGAGAAAACCATCGTAATTGTTTCTTTATAACAGGGGAAACGCACTTCCTGACAAGGCTTGACGCAAACGAAAAAGCCCTGCACGGGCAGAGCTTTCCGGTTGTATGTAAACGCCGCAATTTTCTGTGGGCGCGGAAATTATTCGGCAGGCTTTATCTTTTTCATAGCTTCGTCTATGGTCATGGCGTGGTCAACGTGCTGCCGTTCTGCCGGCTTGTCGCTGCCCGTAAAGGCTTCGCCTCCCCCTACAATGTGAATATCGCGCTGCGGGAACGGTATTTCGATGTGGTTTTCGTTCAGTGCATTGTATACGGCTTCCATGATGTCGCTTTCGGCGTATATCTGTTTTCGCGAGTCAACCCACGATAATATCTTAAAGTCGATGCTGTTATCGCCGAACCCTGTAAATACTACTTGTACAAACTTGATGTAGTTATGGCGTTCGATGTCTTTCACGGCGTCGGTTATAATCTGGCGTGCACAGGCTGCGTTCGTGCCGTAAGCCACACCGATGGGTATAACAGCCAGCTCGTTTCCATGGTTGCGAGTGAGGTTCTTATAGTTCTTGGAGAAGAGCTGTGCGTTCTGAAAGGCAATGATTGAACCGTCTAAAGCCTCAATGGTTGTTGAAACGTAGGATATTGATTTCACCGTACCGCGCGTGCCTTCGATGGATATAAAGTCGCCCACCTTGATGCGGCCTGCCATCAATGATATGCCGTAGTAGATGTTTTCCAGTATGTCTTTCATGGCGAAACCGATACCCGTTGACAGGCCTGCCGATATAGCCACGAGCCATGTGTTGTTGATATTGAAGATGGTCATGGCCGTAAGCAGCCATATTCCCCATACCAATACCTGCACAACATTGCGCCACATGGCAGCCTGGCTGATGATAACCTGGTCGTTTGGCTTGCGGTTTTCACTGGCTGCCCGTCGTTTTTCCTTGTTCGTAAGGTGATAGCGCATGCCGCTGATGGCCGTATGATTGAGATAAGAAAATACATAATACAATATAAGTACCTGCTCAACGCGCAGAATGCTGAGCGTTATCTTTGTAGTTTTTATCAGTGGTTCGTTGAAAATATGCCAGGTAGTATCGCTTAAATTAAACACGTCGGCTGCCCAATAAATGGCCAGAAGCACCGAAAGGGCACTCATGGAAGGCAAAATTACTTTATAAATGAGCATGAAAAACCACGAACGATCAATGGGAGTTTCGGCGTTGAAGAGCTGTCGTTTGGGATTGTTGGCATACTGTTTGAGCACGTTTGATATACACGTAATGGTGAGAATGCAGGCCAGCTGCATCGTCCACCAGATGAGAAGCTCCACAGTAAACAGTGTGTAACCGGCGAAAGAGGCCACGTCGCTCACCAGAAACACGGCTAAAGAAACATAGGCATAGCCGGCGTCGCTGTTGGGTAACCTGCTGCCACAACGGCGTATTGCTATCCACTGCCAGACGGTAGCACCGAGCAGAACAGGCGGAAAGGTGAGGTTTACAAAGTCGTTTGGCGCGAGCACTATGCGGAAAGTGATGACCACAAAGCACACCAGCATGATGGGTGCATAGATGCGATAGCCATACTTCATTTGCTCACCGTTCAAACGAATAAGCAGCGAGAAGAGAATTACCCCCAGCAACCACGCATAACTTACGAGCAGGCTGCAGGCCATTATAATAAAGTTCTGGGTCCATGCCAGACGCACAATGCCGAGGATAAGGGCAAAAGTGATGACCGTTGCCGTCATGATGATGCACCAACGCTTGTCTTTAAAGTAGTCGCGTGCTTCGGCACCGCGCTTGCTTCCCAGCACCCAGTTGATGGCCTGTTCGGCTTTTTCGCGCTTCATAAGCCAGGTTATGGCGAGGCCTATCGTAATATAATTGATGCCCGAAGCCAGAAATCCTACAATGAAAATCATGACAAGCAGGCCGATTATAATGCGGCTGTCCCAGTCGGAATGGTATTTTTGCTGGGGCTTATACTTGTCGATGATGGTTTGTGACGTCTCTTTTACCTGCGTATTTATTTGGCGAAGTATGCTGAAATAATCTTCACCTCGGTTCGAAAAAATCGAATTCTGGATGTCGCTGTATCGTTTGTTGGCGTAGTCGCTGAGGTATTTCAGCCGGCTTTCGGTAGTATTGTACAGGTCAATATATTGTTGAATCTGCGTGCGGTTGTCGTTAAGGGTATGCCTGATGTTCACGGCGAGGGTGAGACATACGTTGCGATCAATCTTCGAATGGGCAGAAAGGGCCTCGGTATACATCGTGCTGAGGTCGTTGATTAAGCTGTCGTACCGGCTTATTTCGATGTCGGCGTTGCTGACGAACGTACGGAAGGGACGTGCATTTTGCTTAAATTCGTGATACTGCTCGGTGGCTTCGTGGCAGGCGTAGGTCAAATCGAAGACGTAACCGTTGCGTTGTGAGTAGAGCATAAGAGCATTTTGCTGGCTCTTGTTCAGCGCATCGACAAGCTGTTTCATCACTTGTTGCTGCTGCTCTTTCATGTAACCCGACTGCTTTTCAAGCCGCATGTGGTAGTTTGTAAGCTCAATTCGGAGCATGGCCAGCGTGCCGGCGATGTCGCTTTCTTTCAGAACGGCGCGCGAAGGCAGTAATAGGGTCAGCAACAATATAATGGTAAGAACGAATCGTTTGCTCATGTCTGGTGTATGATTAATACGGAAAATGGTGACGATGATTAAAAATAAAGGCACCCGTAACGCCTTTGTCGGTGTTGCAGATGCCTATATTGATATAGCCCGTATAGGCTTATTGGCTTATGATTTAGTAAGCACTTTTGAACTCTTCAAGGAAACGGGTGTCGTTTTCTGAGAATAAACGCAGGTCGTTAACCCTGTATTTCAGGTTCGCTATGCGCTCAACGCCCATGCCAAAAGCATATCCTGTGTAAATGTCAGGGTCGATTCCGCATGCCGATAAGTCGTGCGGGTCGACCATTCCACAGCCTAATATCTCAACCCAGCCGGTGTTTTTGCAGAAGCTGCAGCCCTTGCCACCACAGATGTTACAGCTTATATCCATCTCCGCGCTCGGCTCTGTGAAGGGGAAATAAGAGGGTCGAAGCCTTATCTTTGTGTCGGAACCGAACATCTCTCGCGCAAAAGTGAGGAGCACTTGCTTTAAGTCTGTAAAGCTCACATTTTTGTCAACGTACAGCCCTTCCACCTGATGGAAGAAGCAATGAGCGCGTGCTGATATGGCCTCGTTGCGGTAAACGCGACCCGGGCACAGCACACGGATGGGAGGTTCGTGGCTTTCCATGTAGTGGGCTTCGTCGCTGGAGGTGTGCGATCGCAGCAAAACGTTTTTGGTTACATTGTGTTGATGGCGTGAAATAAAGAAAGTATCCTGCATATCTCGCGCCGGATGGTCGGCGGCAAAATTGAGCATTGTAAAGATGTGATTGTCGTCATCAATCTCGGGCCCTGTGTATAAATTGAAGCCCATACGCTGGAAAATGTCGATGATTTCGTTCTTAACGAGCGTCAACGGGTGGCGTGTGCCAAGACCAACAGGGTATGCAGTGCGCGTCAAATCGAGGCTTTCGGTGCCGGTTTCCGTTGTTTCCACCTGCTCACGCAAGGCATTTATCTTTTCGGTTGCAGCAGTTTTAAGCTCGTTTATCTTCATGCCGACAGCCTTTTTCTGCTCTTTTGTCACATCCCTGAAAGCGGTCATGAGGGCATTTATTTCTCCTTTCCTGCTGAGATACTTTAGCCGAAGCTGTTCAACATCGTCGGCATTCCGGGCCGACAGTGTTGAAACTTCCTTAAGAAGCTCGTCTATTTTGTCTAATATCATCTTGTAAAGTCTCTTTATTTACGTGCTTGCAAAGTTACGAATTTTATGATGAAAAAGAAACTATATATAAAAAATAATGTGTAATTTTGCCTTGGTTTATATGTATTTTATGAGGAAAGTTATAGTAATTTTTGCATTGTTCTCACTGCTTTTCATGCTCTTTGTTCCCACAGGATGTAACGATCGGAAGCCGCGTACGGTTGATTCGACGGCTTCTGACACCGCTGTCCGCGATACTTCAGCGGCCGATTCTACCGAGAATCTGATAGAATCAACGCCCATGCCCAGGGCAGCCGACGAGCTTTTTGACGATTTTGTGTTCAACTTTGCAGCCAATCGTAAACTGCAGCGCAGGCGTATTGTGTTCCCGTTACCTGTTTATCGCGACGGGAAGGTGGTGAAAAAGATAGCCGGAGCCGGTTGGAAGATGGAACATTTCTTTATGCGTCAGGAGTATTATACGCTTATCTTCGACAACGTTAAGCAAATGAACCTTGTAAAAGATACCACTATCAGCCACGTGGTTATTGAAAAAATATTCAGCCATAAGAACCTTGTTCAGCAATATTTATTCAACAGAATAGGGGGCAAATGGATGCTGACATCGATGAATTATAAGCCCATGTACCAGAATCAGAATGCTGATTTCCTGAAGTTTTACACCAAATTTGCCACCGATACCGCTTTTCAGGTACGGAGTATGGCCCGCGAAGTGCAGTTCACTGCGCCTGATCCGAACGACGATTTTGCACAGATAAGCGGTGTGATGATGCCGCAGCAGTGGCCCGATTTCAAGCCGGGGCTTATCCCGAATGGCACGCTTTACAACATTATTTACGGCCAGAAGTATACCGATGCGGGGCGCAAGCTGTTCGTAATACGCGGTATTGCCAACGGGTTGGAGATTGAATTGTCGTTCCGTAAGATTGGCGGGCGGTGGAAATTAGTTAAGTTTAATAGTTAATGTGCAGGGCAGAAGCATCTGCCATAGCCCATGAAGAGATTCCCCAATCAGTCGTTATTGCATTACAACACGTTTGGAATTGACCAAAAGTGTGACGAATTAATTGTTTTTGAGAACGAGAACGATGCTGCCCTTCTGGCGTCGGAGCTGCACCAACATACCGCAGCAGGTGGCCGTTTATTGTTGTTAGGCGGCGGCAGCAACCTGTTGTTGACGCGCGATTTCAGCGGCAAGGTGGTTACTCCCGAGGCTAAATTCAGCATCTCCGTCATCATGGAGGCCGGAACAAACATACCTTGTTTAAAGTGCTGGGCGGGCACAACGTTCGATGAAGTTGTTGATTACGCCGTGCGTCATGGCTATTATGGCATGGAGAATTTGAGCCTTATCCCCGGCCAGTGTGGTGCATCGGCCGTGCAAAACATAGGTGCTTACGGTGCCGAAGCGAAAGATTTTATCAGCCAAATCGAGGCCGTTGAGATAGCAACAGGGCGTATTGTGCACTTCACACAGGCCGATTGCCATTACAGTTATCGCCAGAGCCGCTTTAAAAACGAATGGAAAAACCGCTACCTTATTACGTATGTTACCTATCGTTTGTCGCGTAAGTTTGAACCTTTACTCGATTATGGCAACATCCGCAGCAAACTTTCAGAGGCTCATATCAGCGTTGAACACCTCACGGCACAGCAGCTTCGCGACACCATTATTGAAATAAGGCAGGAGAAATTGCCCGATCCCGCCGTTACCGGCAATGCCGGTTCGTTCTTCATGAACCCGATAATTGACGAAGAAACCTTCAGAAAGCTGAAAGAAAGAGTGCCCGATTTGCACTATTTCAGGGTTGATGCCCGGGGCGAAGCCATCTGTAACGATGAGGCTCCACGCAATTGCCGTTACAAAATTCCGGCAGGATGGATGATAGAACGCTGTGGCTGGAAGGGCAAATCGCTGGGTTGTGCCGGCGTGCATGGCAAACAGGCACTTGTGCTTATCAACCGCGGGGGAGCCACAGGGCACGATATGGTTAACCTGATGCAGGCCATACAGCGTGACGTTAAGGCAACGTTTGGCCTTGAAATACACCCCGAGGTTAACGTAATATAACAACAATGAAGTTACGATTCCTGGGTACTGGCACCTCCAATGGCGTGCCTGTCATCGGCTGCCGCTGCAAGGTTTGTCGCAGCAAAAGCCCGAAAGACTTCCGCTACCGCACCGCAGCGATGGTTGAAACAGAGTGTGCACGTGTGCTCATCGACTGCGGACCCGACATACGTATGCAGCTTATGCCGCTGCCTTTCAGGAAGATTGATGCCGTGTTGCTTACGCACGAGCACTACGACCACGTTGCCGGCCTTGACGATTTACGTCCTTTCTGCGGCACGTTTGGCGACGTAAACGTGTATGCCGATGACGAGACGGTTCAGTCGGTACGCCATAATTTTCCATACTGCTTTACGAAAAACCTGTACCCCGGCGTGCCAACGTTCAACCTTCATACGCTGAAAAAGCACGTGCCGCTGACGGTAGGCGACATGCATATCGTGCCCGTCGAGGTAATGCACGGCAAACTTCCCATCCTCGGTTACCGCATAGGAGAGCTGGCTTACATCACCGACATGAAGACTATCAGCGATGAAGAGCTGCCGTTTCTGGCAGGCGTGAAAACACTTGTTGTCAACGCCCTGCGATGGGAACGTCCCCATCACAGCCACATGCTGGTGCAGGATGCCATCGATTTCGCTCATCGCGTGGGTGCACAGCATACTTATCTGACGCACCTTACCCACTTGACAGGGTTGCATGACGAGGCAAACCGCAGGCTTCCAAAGGGCATTGAGTTTGCCTTTGACGGCCTGGAGACAGAGGTGTAAAGCTGTTTTCGGAATATTGCAGAAGCTAATGATGCAATAAAATCAATATCTGTTCCAACGGTAGAAGTTCATTTGAGCAATATTCACGAAAGGGAAGAATT
>CALIIG010000176.1 GCA_938018155.1 uncultured Prevotella sp. | reverse complement strand
TGTCTGGCTGAAAGTCAGCTCTTTTTCGCACACTGCCGAGTAATATTTGCGCAGCCATTCCACTGGAACCTTTGCCCCGTTCAGGGCTTTACCGACTGCCATGAGCACGTTGTTTACTGACCGCTGCATGCTGCTTGTCGACTGATTCCGGGCAGCAAATATCATTTCCTTTTCCATTTTCTGTTTGTTTTTAATCCTTGTTTCCTGCTGCAAAGATAGTCTTGTAAAAAGAAGTGTTACTTCACGAAACAATATTTTAAAGTTAAAAACGTTAAGAAGATAAGGTAAAGGGGCAACTCCTGCGGAAGTTGAGCCTTGCGAAACTTCTATAACGACAAAACGAAATCGTAGTTTATGCTCGAACCTCACTATTATCAGGACCTTATTGAAGCCGGTTGTGACGAAGCCGGACGCGGCTGTTTGGCCGGCAGTGTCTACGCCGCCGCCGTTATTTTGCCGCGCGATTATGACAACCCTGCGCTGAACGACTCGAAGAAACTCACCATCAAGGCGCGCTATGCCTTGCGCGAACAGATTCAGCGCGACGCCATTTCGTGGGCCGTCGGTGTTGTAACGCCCGAGGAAATTGACCGTATCAACATTCTCCATGCCAGCTTTCTGGCCATGCACCGCGCTATATCGCAGCTCACGGTACAGCCCGAAGCGCTGATTATTGACGGCAACAGGTTCGACCCTTATTACCCGCCCGTCACGCCGTCCGCTCCCGATGATACGGCGAAGAGCCCCTTGCCATATACCTGTATCGTCAAGGGCGACGGAAAATATCAGGCTATTGCCGCAGCCAGCATTCTGGCAAAGCCCTGCCGTGACGATTATATGGCCGACCTCGACCGCCAGTATCCCGTCTACAACTGGAAGCAGAACAAAGGCTACCCCACGGCAAAACACCGCGCGGCCATTGCGCAATATGGCATCTCGCCTTACCACAGGCGTTCTTATAACCTGTTGGGAGCCCGCCAGCTTGAGATTAAATTCGACTGACCGCCTGCCGTGCACGCAGGCAAAAAATCATGTCCAAGCGTCTGAAATATCATGTGCATGTGAGCAAAATACCGTGTGCACACGCGTAATCCCCATCGTTCTGTACCTTGCAAAACTCCTGTTTTTATACCTTATTATTATATGACCGATAAAACCTTACAACCGTCGGGCACCGCCCTTGGGCGCATACTTGACCTGCTCCTGACCATGGTTGCCGACAGCCACTCGGCTGCAGAGCTTGCCGAGGTGTTGGGAACGTCGAAGCGGAACCTCTATTACGTCATCAAACAGATGGAGGATTACGGTTTCGTTATTCATCATTTGCACCGCCGTTATCTGCTTGACCCCCATTCTCCCTTCTTCCAGGACATTGCCCGGGATCTTGTCGGCCACGGTGATGATCGTG
>CALIIG010000175.1 GCA_938018155.1 uncultured Prevotella sp. | reverse complement strand
TTTGTGTTCTTCAACCTGAATTACACACATCCCGGCCGGAAAAAGCCGTTAAAAGCGGTTCCGTTACCCCGGGGCAGCCACTCTGCCGGCGGCTGAACGGTGCTGAACCGGGTTGCCTTTTGCAAGGTGAAAGATGGGAAATATACGGACATTCTAATGGGTTTGAACCCCCCGCAGGCATCATATATTGAAAGGTTGCTCCGGGCGATAATCTGTATAAACGGCCGCGCACGGGTGTTTGTAAAACATGGGGTGCGCGGCTTTGTTTTGCCATTGTATACTATTGCCGGGCTGCCCCCATACCTGTTTTTATGATGTGTACACCAGGCTGCGAAGCCAATATGGGGCGGTTTGTACAGGCTGCATGTAAAAAATATATTTGGTTTTTGAACAAACACACTGTGTTTTCTGTACAAAATCACCTTATGCCTTATTCAGGTTCTGTTTACTTTTGGGGCGTAAAAATCCTAAAAGTAAAACTACAAGAAAATGCTAACATTATTAAAGCGTAATTTAATTTTATTGTTGCTTCCTTTTATAGGAGTGAACATAAGTGAGGTTTTTGGCCAGAGCAGTGGTGGCTGGACTATGGACCCGAACTGGACGGTAAGCCAGAAGAATGACACAACTGTCTATTCGTGGGCGGAAGACGGTGCCAACCCCAAGCAGTCGTGGTATGCCGGTACAGAAATGGAGACTTGCAACACCATGGAATGTGAGTACAAGTTTCCCGCACCCCGTTTGAACTGGACCGGCGTTACCTTCCGCGGGTATACCAATCATGGCGACTTCGGCCTGCTCATCATTCCCGGGAACCCTGTTAAGCCCGTGGCAAAATTTGCCACCGATGACGGCAACACCATAATTAAGGAAACGGATGTCAGTAAGGGCTACGGCGATGTGAAGGCAGATACATGGGTAAAACTGAAACTTGTTATCGACAAAAAAGTGGCTGCTGCCTATGTAAACGGGCAACTTGCGGGCTGGAAAAAGCTCGATTTCGACGATTTGAAATGGGTAAAAGGCGGTTTCTTCTCGTTCTGGGTGGGCGGCACGGCCCGCAATTTCAAGTTTACGCATGAAGCTGTTGACATGAGCGAATTTAAGGAAAGCGGCTGGACTATGGACCCGAACTGGACGGTAAACAAGGACAACGGCACTACAGTTTACTCGTGGGCGGAAGATGGTGCCAACCCCAAGCAGTCGTGGTATGCGGGCGATGAGGTTAAGACGTGCAACACCATGGAATGTGAATACAAGTATCCCGCACCCCGTTTGAACTGGACCGGCGTTACCTTCCGCGGGTATACCAATCATGGCGACTTCGGCCTGCTTATTATTCCCGGCAATCCGGTGAAGCCTGTTGCAAAGTTTAATACCGATGATGGAAACACCTTAATCGGTCAAAATGATATTAGTACGGGTTACGAAAATACCGGGGCCGGCGAGTGGATGAAACTTAAACTGGTTATAGATAACAAGGTGGCTGCAGCCTATGTAAATGGTAAACTGGCAGGCTGGAAGCCGCTTAACTTCAATGACCTGAAATGGATAAAGGGCGGTTTCTTCTCATTCTGGGTAGGCGGCACGGCACGCAACTTCAAGTTTACGCATGAAAACGTAGATTTGTCAGAATTTAATTATATCGACTTTGAGTTCAGCGATGAACGCAGTATCGCTTCGTTCAAGGCAGAAGGTGGTATGTTGTCGCAAGCCGACGGTTGCATTACGGCCACGGCTACGTCCGGGGATATGGTTCTTACTTCAGCGAAAATTGATGTAGCACCGGGCAACAAATATGCTATGAAACTGCCTTTGCGCAATACCATACTGGCGCGTATGGCGAATGCTACAAAGGCAAAGTCGGTTACTGTAAGCTACCGTACGTCCGACAGCGGGGAAACATGGTATAAAAAAACATTTGAAATTCCATCCGATAATCAGTTTCATACATTGTATTTCAATCTCTCAGGAAAAGGGGCTACCGGTTATCTGCGACAGTTTAAACTTAACTTTACGGGTGCTTCAGAGGGCAATGTGAAGATTGATGCAATGACGTTTGAGCGTGAAGATGAAGACTATGATTATGCAGGAAGCATTACATCGTGCCATGCCGACAAGCCTTCGGCAGCGGTTACAGTGCAGGGTTCCGTAAATGCAAAATACGAAGGAAAGACGGTTACCCTTTGGCAAACCGACATGCGAAACTGGAACGAAAGCCTTCATGACGCGCGTCTCGTCAGTCTTGGCACGGCAACCGTAAGCGGTGGGCAGTTTACAATTCGGTTCCCATTATATATCAACGGAACCAAACAAACCCAATTGTCGAATCTTTTCCTGGCTTCTGTCGACGGCGTTAAGGTGTCGCCGGCCTTCAAAATAGAAAACTATCAGGACTTTAGTGCTCCTGTTAAACACTTTAAAATAACGAAAACCCTCGAAGCCAATGTACTCGACTATGGTGCAAAGGGCGACGGATTCACGGACGATACGGAAGCCTTCCAGCAGGCCATTGATGCCGTTAAGGCGGCAGGAAGCGGGAGAGTTGTTGTTCCCGGAGACAACACACGCTACGGCAGGCGTTATATTCTGACACATATCGACCTTTGCAGCAACCTCGAATTTGTGATAGAGAAGGGTGCTGTGCTCTGGCAGTCGCAGCGTGAAGAGGAGTTAAACAAGACAGTTCCCGTGCATCAGCGCGGCTTCGACAAGGTTTCGTACGGACATATGGTAGATATTGACGGACTGGTTTGGTGTGCAGCCTATTGCACGGTGAACCGTCCGCTGATTCAAGCCAGCAATTGTAACAACCTGCGTATAACGGGCGGCGGCGTTGTCCGCATGAACGACGTAGGCGGCGAAGAGGGCGACCCGCTTGTGTTTGTCGGCGACCCCGCACTGGCCGTCGGGCAGGAGAACCGCGTTCAGCAGATGCCAATATGCCTTTACAACTGCCAAAAAGTAGATGTTACCGACATTACGCTTATGCGAAGCAGCGCATGGCACATGCTGCTTGTTTATGATAAGGACGTGTATATCGGCAACGTTACGGAAAAACACACCGCTAACGTAACGGGCGACGGCTTTGGCATAAACAGCTGCAAGCGGCTTGTCGTTGACCGTTGTATGAATTATACAAGCGACGACGCAGTGCTTTTCAATACCATATACAACGATGGTCGCGGACAATTCTTCTACCCGTCGAAACCCGGTGAGGACAATGCCGACGATTCTATCACCGTTCGCCACAGTTTCTTGTATGGCGGTTTCGGAACCGTGTTTATTCCATGGGGAACCGAGGCTCCCAATGCGTATAACCAGGAAATACGGAATATACACATCTATGACTGCTCGTTGGGCGGACATAAAAGCTCGGGAACGTGGCCTGATGACCCGTTTTACGGCTGGAGTGCGCTGAACAGTTACACGCAGGGCGAGGATAACAACTACGTGGCCATGAAGAATATTCTGTTCAACGACAACACATATCTGAAAGAATTTGAATGGACCATCAATAACATTCGCCCATGGGCCACAAACATGATTGTTCTTGACGATGTAAAAGGAACCACTCACAGCTCGAGCGTTTTCCTGAATGGCAACTTCGACAAGCAGGTTCATAAGGGAAAAGGATACAAGGACGAAACAACATGGACAACCGGACTGTGTTACTGGACTGACGATTGCGCCGCCAATGGCAGCGTGGGCGTTGAGAAGATGGGGGTGAAACAGGCCGTTACTGTTGATACGCACGAAACGTTTACTCAGGATAATTATGCCGGCTATGTGCAGGGAAACGGACAACTGTACGAAGGCCTGTGGCTGACAAAGGGCAGGTATGATTTTTCACTGAAAGTAAAGACGCAGGGCGGAAAGGCAGTTATGTTTGTAAAAGACCTGGTAAACGGCGATACCGTGAAGGAGCAGGAGGTAGACAACAACACTGGTTTTACAGCCTTAACCCTGCGTTTTGATGCACCCCGCCCCAGCACCTACGCACTGGGAATACGCCATGAAGGAACTGCCACAGAAAAGGTTTATATTGACGACGCCGGGGTAAAGGAGGTAATCGATGCCGAAAAATACCGTGTGAGCGGTACGCCGGTTGTCTACACTTTCGAAAGCAACGACGACCGGACGGCCTATAGCCACTATCCTCAGACAACCACGGGGGTAGAGATGAATGGCGGCAATCTGCGTACGTTGTCCGACAAAGAATACAAGGTGCTGTTTGCCAGCAAAACGCCCTTGCAGGAAGTGATGGCCGGTGTTGACATCAGAGTGGGCGAAATGCCGCATTGCAATGCCGGAATTTATCTGTATGCCAAAGACGCCGGCGACACACAGGATGCCATCGATGCCTTAAATGTGCAGATTGAACAAACGGGCGACAGCTACGTGCCCCGTCTTTTCAGGTTCAGCCATGCACGTGGCTACGAGGGTATGCTCTCGTCAGGCCAGCCCTTTAAGGCTGAAGGCGGCATGATACACCTGAAGGTTGTAGCGAAGGACCAGATGGTTTATGTATTTGTCAACGATGCCGAAACGCCCTGTATAGCCTATACGCTTGACAGTCCGTTGACGGGCGACGTCGGGCTCCGTTCCCAGCATGCCGCTTCTGTATTTGATAATTTTACCATCCAGTCGCCGCAATACGTAAGGAAAGTGCCTGCCGGCATTAACCTTGCAAACCGTGAAGATAATCTCCCTTATTATACCCTGGCAGGGATAAAAGTAAACAAGCCCGCTTCCGGAGGAGTCTATATTCACGGGAACAGAAAAATAGTTGTCAGGTAATTACACCACAGTCAGCCGGTTACTTAAAAAGCTCACGCCTTTTTATTGAGGCGTAAGCTTTCGGTATATTTATGCCTTGTACTGATATAGATAGCCACTTTTGGTATCAATACAAAATGTGTCTGTCTATATCGGTACATATATCAGTACGTATATCAGTACGTATATCAGTACGTATATCAGTACAAGGCAAAACGGTATTTTCTGTTTTATATATAAAAAACAGCGGCAACCCGTTTAGGATTGCTGCCATCTTCCTGATATAATATTGT